>JAEZGQ010000065.1 GCA_023416895.1 Bacillota bacterium
AGCTCAGCGGGCAGGCAGAGCTTTTGAAGAACATGATCGGCCGTTTCAAACTGAAAGGGCAGATTGTACGAAAACCCGCCGCAACAGTCGCGCCGAAGCTACAGAACACCCACGAAAAAATCAGCCTTCACGCAAACGATTTCGGCAAATATTAAGCCTTAAAAAGCAAAAAACCAAATTCGACGCGGCTCCTGCTGGAGCCGCGTCTTGGTCTGTCAAAAAACGACGTCATTCACTTTTTTGATAGGCTGCCACCTGTTATTGGGTTCAGGTGCATGTGTACGAAAACTATTTCTTGATCTCCTCTTCTTGCGAACAACTGCGGCTTACCGGATGGTTTTTACGGTAAATTTCCCCAAAAACGCACTTAATCTTGTTTTTAACGATTCAGCTTCCTGAAAAAATAACGATATATATAGCAACGGGAAGCGGTGTAGCGTTCTTTTCCGCATCCCTGTATTTTGGATAATTGCATGCGAAGAAATAGATAGAGCGCCTTTTTGGGTAGAAAGGAAACCACCATGGCAACCAACGGTATAAACGCATCAACGCTTCGGCTTACCGGCCTCACCTCGGGCCTGGATACCGAGAGCATCGTAAAGAGCTTGCTTGAGATTGACCAGCTCAAAGTCAATAAACAGCAAAAGCTTATCACCAAGCTTGAATGGCAGGGGGAGGCTTACCGTTCCGTCAACCTCCAGCTTAAAAATTTCCGCGAAAAGTATATGAGCGTGCTGTCGTCCGACAACATGTATACGAAGTCTGCCTACAACCTCTTCAATGCCACCCTCACGACCGATACTTCCGCAGTGAAAGTCACCGCAGGTAGCTCCGCGATTGCGGGCGCATATACGATCAACAGCATCGACCAGCTTGCCACCGCCGCAACAGTTTCAAGCGGGGCGGTCAAAATGGGCGGCGATGTCAGCCTGAATACGAAGCTCAGCGAGCTTCACGGCATCGAATTCCACGAAGAGGAAATTCCCGGCGAAGTCGGCGAGGATGGAGAGATTGGCGAGAGCACCACCGTGCGGTCGCTCAGCTTTTCCATCAACGGGGAAGAATTTACCTTCTCCGACAGCGCCACGCTGTCCGATGTTGTTTCCACCGTCAACAGCAACACCAAAGCCGGCGTCAAGATGAGCTACAGCTCTCTAAAGCAGGGCCTTACCATTACTTCGAATACCACGGGTGCGTCGAGTTCCGTCACCATATTGAACAACACGGGCAATTTCTTTGGCGAAAACAGCGTGAGCGGCATTGAAAACGGCACGAAAACCGGCCAAAACGCCGTTTTGACCATTGAGAACGTGCAGGTGGAAAAATCCACCAATACCTTCACCATCGACGGCATCACCTATTCGCTCAAGGCCGAAAGCAAGAACACAGCCATTAACTTCAGCGTCGAGCGCGACGTGGACGCGGTGGTCAACAAAATTTCGAGTTTTATCGACTCGTACAACGAGCTGATCAAAGGTTTGCAGTCCAAGCTCAGCGAAGCGGTTTATTCTACCTTTGAGCCCCTCACGGACACGGAACGCGACCAGCTCACCGAAAAGCAGGCCGATCAATGGGAAGAAAAGGCGAAAAGCGGCCTTCTGCGCAACGACAACAAGCTTTCAAGCCTCCTTTCCACGCTTCGCGGCGCCTTTTATACAGCGGTGGAAAGCGCAGGGATAAGCGCTTACGACATCGGCCTTACCACAGGCAGCTATTCGGACGGAGGAAAGATCACCGTCGACAAGGAAAAGCTCAAAAAGGCCATTCAAACCAATCCCGAACAGGTTACGAACCTCTTTAGTGCTGTTAGCTCCTCTTCGGATCCGAGCGTTAAAAACGCGCAGTCGGGCCTTGTAACGCGAATTTCCAACGCCATGAACAGCTATATGTCCTATGTTACCTCTGAAACGCTCGACAGCAACGGCAAGGCGCTTTCCTCCGCGCAGGAAAAGCTTGACGTGATGGAGGACTGGCTTAGCAAAAATGAGGAAAATTACTACGCGCGCTTTACCGCCATGGAAACGGCGCTCGCAAAACTCAATAGCCAAACCAGCTGGATTTCCTCGCTGCTTGGCAGTTCTACTTAAAATCGGAGGGTTGAACCATGTACGCAAAACCCAACCCACAGGAAGCTTACCGCCAGCAGGGCATCCTTACAGCGAACCCGACCGAGCTTATCGTCATGCTCTACGATGGCTGCATCAAGCAGCTTAAGCTTGGCTGCATCGCCGTTGACGGACAAAACTACGAAAAGTCGAATGTGTGCTTTCAAAAGGCGCAGCGCATCCTTGTGGAGCTCATTACGAGCCTCGATTTCCGCTATGATCTGGCGCATGACCTTTTGCGCCTGTATGAGTTTATGATCGATCAAATCATTGAAGGTAACCTCAAAAAGGATACACAGCCCGTTCAGGGAGTGGTAGGGCTTTTGGAGGAGCTTCGCGGTGCTTGGTCACAAGTTGCAAAAAGCAGCGCGGCCTCCGTCGCCATAGCGGAGTGATGCTCTTCCATCAACTGCTGGTTTACCGTCTGGCGGGCAGCCGGCATCCATCCCGGCAATAGGCCGCCTGAGGAGCACAGCGCATGGACGTCAGAGAAATCGAAAAGCTGAGCGCAAAAAACGGCGCTTTACCCGCATCCGGCCGTAAAAGGGTGGATACGGGTTTTTACCATAGCTTTGAACAACAAATGCAAAGCCGCGGCCGCGCCGATTATGAAGCGTACATCGGCGAACTGAAAGAAAAGATCTACCGTCAAGGGGAAATGGTCACCAAAAGAGCGGATCTTTCCGAGTTTCAGAAATACCGTGAGTTGATCAGCGAACTCATCAGCGAAACCATCAGCAATTCCTACGCGTTTTGTAAGCTGAGCCAGTTTGATGCGCGCGGCAGGCACAAGGTGTATGCAATAATCCGCAAGGTCAACGGGAAGCTTGACGAGATGGCTGCGGAGGTTCTCCAAAACGAGTCCGACCGAATCAAGCTTTTAAACATTGCAGACGACATCCGCGGGCTTATTGTGGATATGCTCCTTTAAAAAACGGCGTTCTCCGAAAAGTGGGCGGCACGCCGCGTTTTCATACACGGCATACAATCCTTTATTATATTTAGGAGGTTTCGCATGGAACAGAATCAGCTTGAGCGCCTGGATGAGCAGGAAGATACGCAGCTTGGCCGCTATCTCACGTTTCCGGTGGGCGAGGAAACCTTCGCCATCGCGATTCGCTGCATCAGCGAGATCATCGGCATGTATCCGATTACGCGCCTGCCCGATGTGCCGAAGCATGTGAAGGGCATCATCAACCTGCGCGGTAAAATCGTGCCGGTTATCGACATTCGTCTGAAATTCAAAAAGCCCACCGTCGCCTACGATGAGCGCACCTGCATCATCGTGCTGGAGACCGGAGGTCTTGCCGCAGGGCTTATTGTGGACAGCGTTTCGGAGGTGTTGAGCATTCCCGACGAGGAGATTGTTGCGCCGCCGGAATACGGTGCAACCGCGCAAAATCATTACATCTGCGGCATCGGTTCCGCGGAGGGCAAGGTGAAACTTATTTTAGACGTGGATAAGCTGCTCGACGAAGAGGAGGCCGCCGCTTCCGCTTCCGTTCTGTAGTTTTCAGGAAGCAGGAGGGAAACGGCATGTGGAAGGCATTTCGTCGCGTCAAAACGCTGTACAAGGTTTTGGGAAGTTTTCTGTTCATCGCCGTCCTCCTGACGGCGCTCGGCATCCAGTCGGTAACTACGCTTCGCTCCATCCTTACAAAAAGCGACGGGCTTTACCAAAACGAAACCAGACCTATCGCATACCTGATGGACATTTCCCAAAACTATCAACGCACGCGTTCGCTCGTGCGGGATATCCTTTTGGAAGAGGATTCACAAAAATCCACTGCTTTGGTTACAGAGCTAAACGGGCTGTATAAAAAAATCGACGGGATCGTAAAGGATATTTCTCCTCTGCTTGAAAGCGACGAGGAAAGCCTTCTGACGACCATTGTCGCCGAAATGCAAAAATGCAGAGATTGGAACCAGGCGGCCATCGACGCGAAGTCGGCAGGGCAGAACGGCTATCTAATTTTAACCGATTACAACGCCGAAAGCTCGGCAGAAGTGGTGCAAAATTCGCTGAACTTTTTGCAAAGTTCGCTTTCGATGGATGCAGGCTACGATAACGATAACATCAAAAGGCTCGGCAACGACGGAATCACGGCGCTTGTGATCGTGCTGATCGTATGTGACGTGCTTGCGGTGTTGATGGGCTTTGCGCTTACCCGGATGGTTGTAAGGCCGCTGAAACTCACGGCCGCGCAGATCGAAAGCCTTGCGCTGGGGACGGATGCTGCAAATGTGGACCCGTCAAGCATGCATGGCGAATTCTACCTCATCAGCGAAAACATTCAGAAGCTGCGCGATACGCTCAACGAGATGTACAACGGCATCGTAGGGCTTTCTGAAGAGGCCACGCACGGCAGGCTTTCTACCCGTGCGGATACCGGAAACATGAAGGGCTATTATCTCGATATGGTGGGCGGCATCAACCAAACGCTCGATGCCGTGATCAACCCCATCAACGAGGCCACCGCTGTTTTGGGCGAGCTTTCGCGAGGAAACCTCGGCGTGCGCGTAGAGGGAGAATACGAAGGCGATCACGCCATCATCAAGCGGGCGCTCAACACCACAATCGATACGCTCCGCGAACACATCGGCGAGATCGATACCGTGCTAGGCCGTGTGGCCGAGGGCGACCTTACAAGGGGAATTGAAGAGCAGTTCGTAGGGGATTTTGAATCCCTTAAGGTTTCCATCAACCGCATCGTCGGATCGTTGAGCACGGTGCTTTACGACATCAACCTTGCTGCGCAACAGGTTGCCTCGGGCACCAAGCAGGTATCCGACGGCAGCCAGGCCATTTCACAGGGCGCCACCGAGCAGGCAAGCTCCATCGAGGAGCTTACCGCCAGCATTTCAAGCATAGCCGAGCAAACACGCAAAAACGCCGTCGACGCGGGGCGCGCAAACGAAATTTCCGTGGCTGCGCGAAACGACGCCGTGGCGGGCGACGGAAAGATGCGGGAAATGCAGCGCGCCATGGCGGAGATCAACGAGTCCTCTGCCAACATCGAAAAGATCATCAAAGTGATTGACGACATCGCCTTCCAGACAAACATCCTCGCGCTCAACGCGGCTGTGGAAGCTGCGCGGGCTGGCATACACGGCAAAGGCTTTGCGGTAGTGGCCGAAGAGGTCAGAAACCTCGCCGGCAAGAGCGCCAAGGCAGCAAAAGAAACCTCTGCCCTCATCGAAACCTCCATCAAAAAGGCCGAGGCGGGTACAATCATTGCGGACGAAACCGCGCAGGCGCTTTCCGCCATCGTGAGCGGCATGGAGCAGGGTGTAAGCCTCATGGGCAGCATCGCCGCCGCATCAAACGAGCAGGCGACGGCCATCGCGCAGGTCAACAAGGGAATCGAACAGATGTCCCAAGTGGTGCAGACAAATTCAGCCACCGCCGAGGAGGCTGCAGCGGCAAGCGAAGAACTTAGCGGTCAGGCGGATCTTTTAAAGGGCATGACGGGCCGGTTCCAGCTGCAAAAGGCTTCCGAGCCGGAAGCGCAACCCCGGCACGCTTTTAAAAGAGCTGTGCCCGAACCGCAAAAACACGAGGCCATATCGCTTGACGCAAACGATTTTGGCAAGTACTAGGCCAACATAAAACACAGGCAAATGGGCGCGGCGAAATTGCCGCGCTCATTTTGTGTGGAAACGGCCTCAACGACGAAAAGCACTAACAGCAAGAATCCTCTGTAAGATGGTATTTTTTATGTTGTAAATTTGCGTTTTGCGTTACGGAAAAAGCCAAAAGAACCGATTAAATAGATATAGTATTTTTTGAAAGTAGGGGTTTTGTGAGCAACGAATTTATGGAAAGCTCCGGCGTGATTCGCATCAGCGACCGTGACTTTACGCGCCTCACCGAATACCTTCGCGACCATTACGGCATCAACCTTACCAAAAAGCGCGTGCTCATCGAAGGCAGGCTTAACCACTATCTCGTCCGCAACGGGTACGATAGTTATACTTCCTACCTCGATGCCGTGTTTGCCGACTCTACGGGCGCGGAATTTACCAACATCATCAATTTTCTCACCACCAACTATTCGTTTTTTATGCGCGAATGGGATCATTTTGAGTTCTATAAAAACCGTATTCTGCCGGAATTGAAATCGCGCGTCAAGGATTATGACCTACGGCTTTGGAGTGCGGGCTGTTCCACCGGCGAGGAAGCGTATACGCTCGCCATGGTGACCAACGATTACTTCGGTGAGGAGGCTTCCCGCTGGGACAAGCGCATTCTCGCTACGGACATTTCCCAAAAAGTGCTCAATTTTGCGACCGCAGGCATTTACGGCGCGGAGGCGGTGGAGCCGCTTCCCAAAACGTGGAAGCTCACCCACTTCAACAAACTGCCGGAAGGCCGCCTTCAGGTAAAGGACAGCCTCAAGCAGGAAGTGCTTTTTCGGCCCTTCAACCTGATGGAGAAGGTGTTTCCGTTCAAAAAACAGTTCCATGTGATCTTCTGCCGCAATGTGATGATCTACTTCGACGCAAAAACGAAGGTGGAGCTTGTGAACCGCTTTTACGATGTGCTCGCGCCGGGCGGTTACCTCATTGTGGGTCAGTCGGAATCGCTCGACCGAAGCGCCACCAAGCTTTCTTATGTAATGCCCTCCATTTACCACAAAGACTGAAAAGGCTGGTAACGGATTATGCCGCTAAAAAAAGTACGCGTTCTCGTCGTGGACGATTCTCTGTTTGCGCGCACCTTCATCGCCAACGAAATCGCCAAGGATGCCGCCATCGAGGTGGTCGGCACCGCAAACGACCCCTATGAGGCGCGCGATAAAATTCTTGAACTCAACCCCGACGTTATGACCCTCGATGTAGAAATGCCGCGGATGAACGGCATCGAGTTTTTAAAAAAGCTCATGCCGCAGCACCCGCTGCCGGTGCTTGTCGTGAGTTCCGTCAACGGCATCGTGTTTGATGCGCTTCAAGCGGGAGCGGTGGACTTTGTAAGCAAGCCTGCTGATACCAACGAGGCAAGCCGAGCCACCTTTATTTCCGAGCTGATCGTGAAGATCAAGATTGCCTCCATCGCCAAAGTGGGCCAGCACAAAAATTCGCCGCAGCGACAGGATGTGGTACGCCCCGTTTCCTCCAACATCGAGTCGCACATCATCGCGCTCGGCGCTTCTACGGGCGGCACGGAAGCCACCGCGCAGATTCTTTCCGCTTTGCGCGACGATCTTCCCGGCATGGTAATCGTGCAGCACATGCCGCCGGTTTTCACAAGGCTTTACGCCGAAAGGCTCAACAATTCCTGCCGGCTTGCCGTAAAGGAAGCCGAAGACGGCGATGTTGTACGCCCCGGGAGCGCGCTTGTGGCACCCGGCGAGTACCATATGACGGTGGAAAAATTCGGGGGCGGCTACCGCGTGCGCTGCCGCAAGGGCGACAAGGTGAGCGGGCATTGCCCATCGGTGGACGTGTTGTTTGAGTCCGTGGCGAAAGCGGCGGGCGACAAGGCGCTCGGCATTCTTCTTACTGGCATGGGTGCGGATGGCGCAAACGGGCTTTTGCGCATGCGAAACACCGGCGCGTCTACCATTGGACAAAACAAGGAGACGTGCGTGGTTTACGGTATGCCGATGGTGGCCATGGGCCTGGGTGCGGTGCAGAAGGAACTGCCGCTTAGCGGCATCGCGCAGGGGATATACGGCTGGCAAAACGAAAGATTCTCCGAAAAATAAACCGTCGGAAATTGGAACAGCAAGCGCACGGACGCGCGGCTTATGCCGTACGTCCGTATTATTATAAACAAAACGTACAAAAAACAACAAATCCTTGTGGGAACCTACAAAACTCAACACAAAATACGGGGGAGGAGGATAGTAAAATGAGAAAATATTGTTGAATCTGACATTTTTTGTTGCTATACTAATGAATGAATACCATGGGGGTGACAGCGATATCCACCATAAATAGTATTTATTATCAAAAGCTTAGTGAAGTGCAGGCAAAGCTTGATGAATGCGCAGCGCGCGCCGGCTTGAATGCACCGCTGTTTTCAAGCTTTCTCGCGCAGGCACAAAGCGCAACATCCGCGGATACTCCGGTTGCGACAGCCTCTGTGGCGAATTCCACCTCATACGATTCCATCATCGAGGCTGCATCAAAAACATACGGACTCGATGCGGATTTGATTCGCGCCGTGATTCAGGCGGAATCGAGCTACAACCAAAACGCCGTTTCGAGCGCGGGAGCCGAGGGACTTATGCAACTCATGCCCCGTACGGCGGCGTCGTTGGGCGTTACGGATTCGTTCGATGCGCAGCAGAACATTTTTGCGGGCACGCAATATCTAAAGCAGCAGCTTGAGCGTTTCGGCGACATACGCCTTGCGCTTGCGGCTTACAATACAGGACCCTCGCGGGTCGCTTCCTACGGCATCTCGGATGTGGATGATGCCGCGCAGTATACAAAAATCAGCGCCTCCGTACGAGGCTATGTAACAAAGGTACTTTCCTACTACGACGCGTACGCCTCCGCCTGAGGCGAAGGGGGAAAGCAAAACCATGATCAAGGATATTTTTGATTCCACAAAATACCTCGAAAAAGGGCTTGATGCGGCATGGCTTCGCAACCAGGTGATCTCCAACAACATCGCCAATGCCGATACGCCCAATTTCAAAAGCTCGAGTGTCGAGTTTGAGGATGTTTTTTCCGACGCGCTTGCGCAAGACGGTATTGCCAACAAGCAAACGCGCGATGGGCACATCAGTTTTTCGGCCTCGGTTGACAGCGTTATGCCCGTCGTTGTGAAAAACGACGATACCACCATGAAAATGGACGGCAACAACGTGGACATCGACTATGAAAACGTGGAGCTTGCCAAAAACACGATCTACTACAACACGCTCGTGGAGAAGCTCAACAGCGAGTTTTCCATGCTCCGGCTTGCGATTACGGAAGGCAGGTAACGAATATGGGTTTTTTGAATGCGTTTAACATCAGCGGCTCGGCGCTCACCGCGCAGCGCATGCGCATGGATGTGATCAGCCAAAACCTCGCAAACGCAAACACCACACGCACCGAAAACGGCGATCCCTACCGGAGGCAGATGGCGGTGCTTTCCGAAAACAAGGCGAGCTTTTCAAGCTACCTCAATTCGGCCATGGGCGTTACGGGCGGCGGGGTGGTGGTTTCGAGCATCGAAACCGACCAATCCGACTTTAAGATTGAGTACGATCCCGACAACCCGGATGCCGATGAAAACGGCTATGTGCGCTACCCCAATGTGGATGAAGTGACAGAGCTTGTGGATATGATGGCGGCTACGCGCGCCTACGAGGCGAACGTGACCGCGCTCAATTCCATGAAGGGCATGATGCTCAAGGCGCTCGAAATTGGCAAATAGCAAGAGTTTTTAAGGAGGCGCTTTTATGGCGATCAATTCCGTAGGCGGCGTAAACTCGCTGCTCAATGCCCTTAATGCCACGTCCTCCGCAACGACGGAGAACACCGGCACAAGTTTTTCGGAGCTTTTGAAGAGCACGCTTGATCATGTGGATGAAACCGTCGAAGCAAACCAAACCGGTACGCTTGAGCTTTTGAGCGGCCAAAGCACGGACATTCACACCTCGCTCATCGAGGCGCAAAAGGCGGAGCTTACGCTCAACCTCGCCGTGCAGGTGCGCAACAAGGTTCTGGATGCGTACAAAGAAATCATGAACATGCAAATGTGAGCTTAAATAAAACGGTCAAACGACAATGCTTTGGCTGGCGTACCTTTGCGCGACCGGCGCCGCAGGATAGCCGCCGGGGCATTTTCTATTATCGGAGGGCATCGGTTTGAACTTTTACGCATCGCCCGGCACGCCTGTGAAAACGGCACTTGTGCTTCAGGATAATTTAGGCGGCACCTTGGGGCTCATCGTTGTGCTTCTGGCGGTGCTGCTTCTGACCTACTACGCAACGCGCTTCATCGCGGCAAAAAGCGGCGGCCTTACAAAAACCGCCAGCATGCGCGTTAAGGAGCGGGTGATGCTCGCCAAGGACAAAAGCGTGGTGCTTTTGGAAACCCAAAACAAGTATTACCTGCTGGGCGTAACGGCGCAAAACGTGCAGCTCATTGCGGTGCTTGACCGTGACGAGCTCGGCGAACTTGCCGAGGAGGAAACGCCGCAGCGGGACGCAAAGGGGATGTTTGAGGCAATGGGTTTGTTTGGAGGCGGAAAAAAAGGCGGTTTTTCCTTTTTTGCGCCGCGCGCGAAGCAGGCGAAAAAGGGCGCGCAGGAAGATGAACTCGACGCGCTTCTTGCGCAGATTCAGCAGCGCAGGAGCGCGCGCTACGGTGCGGAGGGCCGCAAGCCCGAGTTTCGGGAGATTCTCAATGACTCCATCGAGGAAAACAACTCCTTTATAGACGATACAAAGGGCGACGCATGATGAATGAACTTCGCGCAAAGCTCATCGTGGAAAAAAGCAAACGAACGGTTAAGCGCACGTTGGTGGTGCTTCTTGCGATTTTGACGGTGCTGATGCTCGCGGGTTGCTCGGCGCTTGCCGACAATGGCTCAGCAAGCGGCGATTCCGAGACCGCAGCCGCGCAGGAAGAAGACGGCCTTTTCGGGGGCATTTTGGGCGACCGCAGCGAGAGCGTGGAAATTCTTCTTATGCTCACGGTGCTCACGCTATTGCCATCCATCCTCATCATGCTCACAAGCTTCACACGCATCATCATTGTGCTGTCGCTTGTAAGAAACGGCCTTGGCCTCCAGCAGATGCCACCCAACCAAGTGCTCATTGGGCTTGCGCTGTTTGTTACCCTTTTTATTATGACGCCCACCATCAACACCATCAAGGAAACGGCTTACGAGCCGTATGTAAACGGCTACATCACGCAGGAGCAGGCGGCTGAAACGGCGATGAAGCCCTTAAGAAAGTTCATGCTTGCCCAAACCTACGAAAGCGATTTGAAGTTCTTTATGAGCGCGGCGGGGCAAGGCGAGTCGGTCGACAACCTCGACGAGATCAAAAACAGCACGCTCATACCTGCGTTTATCACAAGCGAAATCAAGCACGGTTTTGAAATCGGCTTTTTCCTGTACATTCCGTTCATCGTCATCGATATGGTGGTGGCGAGTACGCTCATGGCTATGGGTATGATGATGCTTCCGCCAACCGTTATATCGCTGCCGTTCAAGCTCTTACTCTTTGTGATGGTGGATGGGTGGACGCTTACGGTAAAAACGCTCATCACGAGCTTCAACTGACGGGGAAAGAAAGGTTGCACGCATGAGCCAATCCGAAATCGTCAAGGTTCTGCAGGATGCTATCACCACGGTGATGGTGGTATCAGCCCCCATGCTCATCGTCGGCATGGTGGTGGGTATCATCATTTCCATTTTTCAGGCGACCACGCAGATCAACGAGCAGACGCTTTCGTTCGTGCCAAAGATCATTGCCATTTTTGTGGCGATCGTCGTTTTCGGCGGGTTCATCCTCACCAACCTTTCGGACTTTACCTATCGAATTTTCGACTATGTACAGTCGATCCATTAAAGCATGGAAGCGCTTGTTTACGCCATAGCCAACCATGCGGACTACTTTATGCTTGCGCTTTTGCGCGTAAGTGCGCTGGTGATCTCCTCGCCCATTTTCGGGCGAAAAAATTTGCCGAACCTTGTAAAAATATCGCTCTGCATTGCGCTTACGGCGCTTTTGTACTCCACCTGGGAAACCATTCCGGTACTTAGCTACCGCGGCATTTTGGAGTACATGGTGCTTTGTGTGAAAGAGCTTTTGTTTGGATTGGTGCTCGGGTATGTGACGACGCTCTTTTTCTCGCTCACGCAGACAGCCGGTCAGGCCATCGATATGCAGATGGGCTTTGGCATGGTAAACGTGCTCGACGCACAGAGCAATTTGAGCGTCCCCATGATGGGCAACTTTCTTTACATCGTGCTGCTTGCGGCATTTTTCGCAGTCAACGCGCACCAGCAGCTCATTTACATCCTGCTCTCCACGTTCCGAAACATCCCCGTGGGGCAGGTAGAGCTCAACCCCATGCTCGGTTACAGTGCGCTTGAGGTATTTGCCTTGTCATTTGGGCTTGTGATCAACATCGCCATGCCCGTTGTGGCAGCGGGACTGATCGCGGAGGTTTTTATGGGCTTTGTGGTGCGCACCACCCCGCAGCTGAACATCTTCGTGGTGGGCATACCGCTCAAAATCATTTTAGGGTTTTTGGTGCTTTTGATCATCCTCCCCGTGTATGTCAACTTTACGCAGGAGATCTTCAAACGGATGTTTGATGCCGTGGATTATATGATCCGCGGCCTTGCGGGGGCGGCGTAATGGCACAGCAGAGCGGGGAAAGAACAGAAAGAGCAACACCAAAAAAGCGAAGAGAGGCAAGGGAACGCGGGCAAGTCATCAAAAGCCACGACCTTGTAACGGCACTTTCGCTGCTGATTGTTTTCTTAGCGCTTTCGGTGTTCGGTTCCGTGATGGTGGACGGGCTTATGAAGCTTTTGAAGGGCTTTTTGGGCGCGGGCACCTCGCTTCCGAAATCCTTCGATACGGCTACGATGCGTTCGCTTCTGAGCGGCACCATACTTCGGATGGCGTATGTGATCATGATTCCGCTCGCGGCGGCATTCGTGGGTGCGCTGGTGTTCAACTACCTTCAGGTGGGCTTCCTGTTTTCGACCAAGGCGTCCGCGCCGAAGTTTTCCCGCATCAACATCGTAGAGGGTTTTAAGCGCATCTTTTCGCGAAAAACCTTGGTGGAGCTTTTAAAATCCGTCATCCGTCTGGCCATTCTTGCCAAGGTGGGGTACGACCAGTACATGCTGCAAGTCGAAATGACGCCGCAGCTAATGAATGGAGAGGTCGCCTTCACTGCGGCGCAGATGGCGGAAATGCTTCTTTCCATGGCGTTTAAGCTCGCCATTGCGCTTGCGATCTTCGCGCCGTTTGACTATTTGTACCAGTGGTGGAGCTACGAGCGCGAACTGAGGATGACAAAGCAGGAACTCAGGGAGGAATACAAGCTCACCGAGGGCAACCCGCAGACCAAGAGCCGCATCCGCCAAAAACAGAGGCAGATGAGCGGCGCGCGTATGATGAAGGCGGTTGCCGAGGCGGATGTGGTGATTACCAACCCCACGCATTACGCCATTGCGCTAAGCTACAAGGAGGGCGTTACCAAGGCGCCCATCGTCGTCGCCAAGGGGGCAGACTATCTCGCCAGAAAAATTAAGGAAAAGGCGAGGGAACTTCGCATCGAGGTGGTGGAAAACAAGGAGCTTGCGCGCGGGCTGTACTTTTTCTGCGAGGTCGGGCAGGAAGTGCCCGAGGATATGTACCAGGCGGTCGCTGAGGTGCTGGCCTACGTCTACCGCCTCAAAAACAACATCCGGCACGGGCGTCCGGGCCGCGGCAGATAAACGGGAAACGGTTTTTTGAAGTGAATCGAGCCACGAGAAACCAGGGGCGCAACTTTTAACAAAGCGAACGGGAAGGGGGAAGAAGCATGAAACTGAAGTCAACGGATATCATCGTAGCACTTGCGGTGCTTTTGATTGTGCTTCTCATCATCATCCCGCTTTCTCCGGGCGTTTTGGACATGTTCCTCATCATCAACATTTCGCTGTCGCTCATCGTGCTTCTGACAGCGCTTTTCATAAAGGAAACGCTGGAGTTTTCCACGTTCCCCACGCTCCTTTTGCTGTTTACGCTGTTCCGTATCGCACTCAACATCAACGCCACGCGTCTTATCATCGGCAACGGCGGCCAAGCGGGCGGCATCATCAGCGCGTTCGGCGGCTTTGTGACCGGCTCCAACCAGGTGGTGGGCGTGGTGGTATTCGTCATCATCATCATCGTGCAGTTTATGATCATCACCAAGGGCTCCGAGCGCGTGGCGGAGGTTGCGGCAAGGTTCGCGCTCGACGCCATGCCCGGTAAGCAGATGGCCATTGACGCGGATTTGAACACTGGCGTGATCACCGAGGAGGAAGCGCGCAGACGCCGCAAGGACGTGCAGCGAGAGTCCGACTTCTATGGCTCTATGGACGGTGCGTCGAAATTTGTAAAAGGCGACGCCATCGTCGGTATTCTGATCGTGTTAATCAACCTCATCGGCGGCGTGCTTGCGGGTATTTTGGGTCTCACGGGCGAAACGCTTACCTTTGAAGAGGCCATCAACGTATATTTGCAGGCCACCATCGGCAACGGCCTTGTCAACCAGATCCCCGCGCTTTTGGTTTCTACCGCTTCGGGCATCATCGTAACGCGCTCCTCCAACGCAGAAAGCTTCAGCTCTACACTCACCTCACAGCTTTTCGGAAAGCCTTCGGTGCTGTTCGTAATCGGCGGCATGCTTGGCCTTTTGAGCGTCGTGCCCGGCATGCCCACGTTGTTGATGCTTCTTTTTGCCGTTGGCCTTCCGGCGGCGGGTTACTATACGCTCAGCAACCGCAAAAAAGCGGAGGAAGCGGCGCAGAGCAGTACGGCCGCGGTGGTTGCGGAAGAAAAACGCAAACCGGAAAGCGTCACCTCGCTTTTGCAGGTGGACCTAATCGAAATGGAATTCGGCTACGGCATATTGTCGCTCGTGGACGCATCACAGGGGGGCGACCTTCTCGACCGCGTGGTGATGATCCGCCGCCAATGCGCATTGGAACTAGGTATCATCGTGCCTGTGGTGCGCCTGAGGGATAACATTCAGCTTCCCACCAACGGCTATGCCATCAAAATCAAGGGCATCGAGGTGGCGGGCGGCGAGGTGATTCCCGATCACTTTATGGCGCTGCGCCCGGCGGACGCTGAGGATGGCGACGAGATCGACGGCATCGAAACGGTGGACCCCGCGTTCGGGCTTCCCGCGCTTTGGGTATCGGAGAGCGAACGCGAAAAGGCGGAGCTTTACGGCTATACCACCATCGACGCGCCTTCGGTGATCGCCACACATCTGATGGAGGTCATCAAAAAGCATGCGGACGAGCTTATGGGGCGCCAACAGGTGCAGGTGCTCATCGACAACCTCAGAACGCAGCAGCCCGCGCTTGTGGAAGAGGTCGTACCCAAGCTTTTCAGCATCGGCGAGGTGCAAAAAGTGCTCGCGAACCTACTGCATGAGGGTGTATCCATCCGCGACATCAGTTCTATTCTTGAAATTTTGGGCGATTACGGCACCATCACGCGCGATCTTGAAATTCTCACCGAGTATGTGCGGCAGGGGCTTAAGCGCGCCATCAGCCGCAAGTTTGTGCCAAACAACAAAGCGCGCGTCATTACGCTTGACGCGGCGCTTGAACAGCTCATTGCCGACAACATCCGTCAGACCGACCGCGGTGCCTATGTCGCGCTCGAACCCATACAAATACAAAAAATTCTTTTCAACACCAAAAAGGTGGTGGAGCGCGCAGTCGGCAACGGCTCATCGCCCATTGTGCTTACCGCGCCCGCGGTAAGGCGGTTTTTCCGCCAGATCGTGGACCAAATGGATACCGATCTTGTGGTGCTTTCCTACAGTGAGCTAGAACGGGACGTGGAAATTTTCTCAGACGGGGTGGTGAGCATTTAAGGCATGTTTGTAAAGAGCTACATCGTCAAAGACATGTCCGAGGCCATGGAAAAAATACGGCGTGAGCTTGGGCCGGACGCGGTGATTTTAAGCAACCGGGAGCTGAAACCCAAGGGCATAACGGGCCTGTTTAAAAAACCCATGATTGAGGTCATGGTGGCCTACGAACCTGCGCCCGACAGGCGAATCGTTCCCGAGAAAAGCGCGCGCAGGGAAGAGGCGCCGAACACGCAAAAGAGCGCTCCCCCAAAGCCGTATGCGCAACCGCAGGCACAGCAGCGGCAGCAGAATGCGGGCGCAGGCACGATACCTCCCAGTGTCGCGCGCCCCGAGGAAAACGTGCGCGCCGCGCAGTTTGAAAAGATGCTTGCCGCGCGCGAGGAAAAATCACCCGAAGGCGCAGAAAATTTAAGGCAGCTTTACGATCAGCTCAGCGAAATAAAAGGAGTTGTGTCGAATGTTGCCGAAAAAATAAGTACACCCGAAAAAAAGGCACCCCAAAAGCTTTCCGCAGAGGTTACACGCATCTACGAAGCGCTTGTGGAGCATGACGTGCATTACAGCGTTGCGCGAAAGATTGCCCGGCAGACGCAGGAGCTTAGCGCACGCGTGAACGAAAGCCCTTTGAAGGTAGCACGGAGCCTCATTTCCGAGGCTTTGGGCGAAGGCGCTGCCATCCGGCTTAAAAAATACCGCATGAACGTGATCATGCTCGTTGGGCCGACCGGCGTTGGCAAAACCACCACGCTCGTCAAACTCGCGAGCCTTTTCACCATTGACCAAAACCTTAAGGTGGGGCTTGTGAATACGGATATTTACCGTGTTGCCGCGCAGGAGCAAATTAAGACCTACGCGGAAATCATGGATATCCCTCTTCACACCCTGTACTCCCCGGAAGAAATGGAGGGCGCGCTTTCACAACTCGACGATCGCGATGTAGTGCTCATCGATACCGCGGGAAAAAGCATGGCAAACAAGGAGTACGCCAAGGAGATTGAGGCGTACGCAAGCCAGAGCGGTGCGGATGAGGTGCTTCTTACGGTAAGCGCATCGATGGGGTTTAGCGCGTGCAAGGCGTTTTTGGAGCAGTTCGCGTTTTTGAAGGGCGCGAAGCTTGTTGTGACCAAACTCGACGAGGTTGTTTCCTGGGGCAATTTGCTCAACATCGCGTATCTTGCGCAACGCCCGATCGCCTATGTTACCATGGGGCAAAACGTGCCGTATGACATTGAGCGCTTTGACGTGCGAAAGGCCGTAGATAACATCCTGGAAAGCGCGGGTGTATGATGGAGCAGGCGCGAAACCTTAAAAAAATGATGCAGCCTCCGCAGGATTCGGCCATCCGCGTTCTTACCGTTACGAGCGCGAAGGGTGGAGTAGGCAAGTCGAGCGTTGCGGTAAATCTCGCAATCGCTTTGAGCCGCCGCGGCAAACGCCCGCTGATTGTAGATACCGATTTCGGTCTTGCCAACATCGACGTGATGCTTGGCGTAAAACCCAAATACGACCTTTACAGCGTGGTGAAAGACCGTGTAGATGTGCGCGAAGCTGTGGTGAGCGGCCTTTACGGCGTGCAGTTCATCTCAGGCGGCTCGGGCGTAGAGGAGCTTTTAAACCTCGGCGATCATGACCTGCAGCGCATCATCAGAAACCTTATGTGTCTCGATGATATTGCGGACTGTATTATTTTCGATACGGGCGCAGGCATTACTGAAAACATTTTGAGGCTCATCTGCGCAAGCCATGAAACGCTGCTTGTGACAACGCCTGAGCCCACCTCGTTTATGGATGCCTACGCGCTTGTAAAAATCGTCGGCAAGCGCGACATACGCCCCTCCATTCAGCTTGTGGTGAACCGCGCGGAAACCGACAGGGAAGCGGAGGCAGCGATGGAGGGCTTTATCCGCATCGCGGGCAAGTACACAGGCATGGCTATCCATCCGCTTGGGTACATCCTCAGGGATGATAACATGGTGCGTGCTGTAAAGCTGCAGGTGCCGCTTTTGATCAGCTATCCAAACAGCAAGGCTGCTTACAACTTCGATAGGCTTGCCGCAAGCTTTCTGCAAAGCCCGGTAGCCGAAGCACCCGGCATGAAGGGGTTCATCAAACGCCTGTTCGGCAGAGTAGGGGAGAGTGAAGCATGAAACTGACGGAACTGGCCCGTTTGGGCGAAACGCTGGAACTGAAGGTTGGCAGGATCGTTACCAAAACGACGCTCCGCGACATTTTGGGCGATAAGCTGTTCATTGTGGATCAGCCGGAGTACAGGCTTCGTCAGCTGATCATTGCGCAGGATGAGCGCGTGAAGCTTTCGGTCTTTCGCAACAACGGCGTATTTACCCTCAACGCCGCGGTAGAGGAAACCTTTACGCGTGACGGTGTACCGCAGTGTCTTTTGCGGGTTATGGGTGAGATCGAACGTGAACAGCGGCGGTATTTTTTCCGGCTTCCGGTGCGGCTTAGCATCATGGTACGCCCAAGGGGTAGGGAGTTTACCAAAACCGCCATGGGGTACCCTGCGGAAACCATCAACCTTTCCGAGCGCGGCGTGTGTTTTTCCTGTCGCGAAAAACTTGTGCGCGGCAAGAGGATCAGTGTACAAATGGAGCTTGATGATATGGGCTTCATGGTGCTTCCCGCTGAGGTTTTAAGATGTGAGCCGCTCATCAAAAAAGAAGGTGCATATGTGATCGGCGCGCAGTTTACCGAGCTTACAGGCGTAGAAACCGCCTACATTCGCAAGTTTATCATGAAACGGCAGATGAAACGCCCGGAGCGTTCGGAACCCTGACGGCGAACCAGACGGGGGTAGAGTATGGCTGAAGTCAACAACGGCGCGGCTGAAAAATTATGGGAAAAATACAAACGTGACAGCTCTCTTGAAAATAAGAACGAGCTGGTGATGTATTATGTATATCTTGTCAAGAGCATCGTTTACCGGTTGATGCCGACTTACGAGGGATACAGCAATTTTGACGACCTGTTAAGCTGCGGGGTTTTAGGGTTGATCGACGCCATCAACAAATACGATATATCGCGCGACATTCGTTTTGAAAGCTATGCAAAGCTTCGGATACGCGGTGAGATCATCGACCATATGCGCAGGCAGGACTGGGCGCCCTCAAGCCTCAGACGCAAGATACAATCCGTTAGCAACGCTTACGCAAGCCTTGAAAAAGAACTTCTGCGTGAGCCGACCGATAGCGAAGTGGCCGATTATCTGGGTATGGAAGAAAAGGAACTGCAAAAAATCCTCGACAAAACCCATACCTTCAACGTGCTGCATTTTGAGGAAATGGTGTCAAACGAAATGAGCGTTGCCGCCGTTGTGCCGGATACCTCCGAAACGCCGGAGGAGCGCTTAGAAAACAAGGAACTCAAACGCATGCTCGGCGACATGATTGAATCCCTCCCTGAAAAGGAAAGGCTCGTGGTAACGCTTTACTATTATGAGGAAATGACGTTGAAGGAGATCGCGCGTGTGCTAGGCGTTTCCGAATCGCGCGCTTCGCAAATCCATTCCAAAGCGATGCTGAAATTCCGCACAAAAATGCAGTCCGCTTTGAACTTCTAAACTAGAATAGCCGGTTGTCCGCAGGATTGAATGCAAAAAGGCACGCTGCCGCCATGTTGGCGGCGCTTACTAAGGTGGCGTTGTTAAGGAGAAAGGCATGGCAGATAACAAAAACCGGCCGGGACTTTTTGGCCTCGGTAAAAGGAATACCGCCGCGCAGGAGCCTTCCCCCAAAGAAAGCTCCAGGCCCTATTTTGTGCCATGGTACGACTTCAGCTTTGAGCCTGACGGCGTTTATGTGCGCTTTTATTACAGCACGGCAATCGGCTCGTCGCTCAAAAGCGACCTTGTACGCTACGACATTTCCCGACGTGGCATAGAGGAGGCGGAAACCTCCGAGCTTCACATGCAGATGCTCTCGGGGGAAATGCGTTGCCGCATTGCTCCTGCGCAGGCAGAGAAGCCGTATGACGCTGGCGTATACGTTTCTACTACGCGCGACGAGATGACGGCGAGCATGCAGCTTCTTCCGCCGTCGTCCACCGGTCGCTCCTTGACACCCGAAGAGGTGCTTACGGCGATCAGGGAGCAGTTCGGCATTACCTACGGGCTTGATGAGGTCGCGGTACTCAAAACGGTTGAAAGCGGGCTTCTCTTTGAGCCCGTTGTGATCGCGCACGGCAAGCCGGCGGTTGCAGGAACAGATGCAAAGCTCCGTTACTATTTTAAAACCTTTTTGATTGAAAATTCCAACCGCGCGGAGCTTCCCCCATACAACGAAAATGAATTTTTCTCTATCATCCACACAGGGGATATGCTTGTGGAAAAACTGCCGCATAACGATGGTGTTGCGGGCATTACAGTACGCGGCATGTCGCTTCCTGCCGTAGAAGGGCGTGATTGCCGCCTACCCGAAGGGAGCGGCGTAACGGTGTCGCCGGACGGCAAATATCTCTATGCCGCAATGGACGGACGCCCGTATTTGAAGGGAAACCGCATTGTGATGTCGGACGTGTTTACGGTTGAGGGGAACGTGGATCTCTCCGTAGGCGATATCGACTTTGACGGGGATGTACTCATCGGCGGCAACATACAAAGCGGCATGATCGTGCGCGCTACGGGCAACATCGAAATTGCGGGCTCGGTGGAAGCCGCCGCCATCGACGCGGGGCGAAACCTCGTGCTTTACCAGGGCATTCAGGGGGCGGATACCGGCGCATTGCGCGCGGGCGGTGACATTTTTGCCCGTTACATCATCCGCGCGAGTGTTGAGGCGGACGGCAACCTGTACGGTGACTATATCGTCAGCTCGCAGATCAGCGTAATGGGCACGGTGCGCATGATGGGTAGCCACGCAAAGATTTTCGGAGGAATGCTGCGCGCTTCGTCGCGCGTATGGGTCTCGGCCATCGGCGCCGTTTCGGGGGAAAGAACCGTAATCGAGATTGGCTCTTCGCCAAAGCTTCGCAAGATGCTTGTGGAGCTTGAGGAAAAGCGTGCGCAGACCAAGGCGCAGCTTGAAAAGATCGACAACCTTGTGCGTGTGCCGGTTCCGCGCACGGAAACGCCGGAACGGCTCGAAATGCGAAAAAAGCTTATCATCAGCCGTGATATGCTGGTGATAAACATCGATGAGATCACAAGGGACATCGAGAACCTCAAAGGAGAAATCAAAAAACGTTCCGACGGCAAGCTTCATGTGCGCGGCGAGGTTGCGGCCGATGTGAAAGTTTCCATTGACGGTATCGCCATGGTCACAAGAACGCGCGCCTTCAGCGTTACCTACAAGTGCCGCGACGGAATGATCGTGGCGTCGTCGTACGAGGGAGATATCGAAGAGTCATAAAAGCGGCAAGCCGCTTTTATGAGGTTTTTCAGGAAGGCTCATTCACCATTCGCCTCCCTGCAAGGTGTCAAATTTGACGCGCATGTCGTCATATTGACGGATTTGTATGGCGGCGATGATCGGATCTTTATTGGGAAATGAGGCACATGAAAGCTTCTCGCCGTGAGCGGTGCCAATACCCCGCGAAAAATATTGGTTTTAACACTGTTTTCTCTTGCGCTTCACGCGCAGTTTTGGGCCGATCCGTTTGAAAGCGGGAGGTAAAATATATGGCAAACCTTGGCTTAGGCGCGTCCAAAATCATGATCCATAAGGCTACGGAATTCTCCCGCGAGGCGAGCAACATGCTCAAGTCTGCCGAGCAGGCGCAGGCGTTCGCGCAAAAAATGGTAAACGCGCAAACAAACGCGCGCCAAACGAGCGTGCAGGACGTCAACAAGTCCGAAGCCGCAGCCATCTCGCGCGACAACCCGCGCAAAAAAAATGAAAGCGACTCCGGGCATGGCCGCTCACAGGCGGAGGCCAATGCCGAGGCGGATGAGAGGATCATCGCGCAGGCGGACGTCGGCACCGAAAAACGCCTGATCGACATTCGCATTTAAGCGCACACTCAGAAAGGATGCCTATGGGTTACGAAGCATATATCTTTGCCGCTTTTGTTTTTCTTCTTATCCTCGCGGTAATCTATTTGAACCATATGTTCAAAAAATCGCGCAGCGAGGATGGCTCGCGCGATGAAAGGGAGCGCAAGCTCTATGTGCTTTACCAAAACCTCGAGGAGGAAATGCTCGCGCTTGACGACGACATCAAACGCGCTAGGCAGGAAGCCGATGAGAAGCTTAATCGCATGGATGAAATGCTGGGCAAAATGGAGGGCATGAGCGCGCTTCTCAACATGCAGATAGAGAGCGTTCGCGAAGGCCTTACCGCCATGCCCGAGACGAAGGCGGAAGCGGCAAAACCCGAGGTGGCAAAACGGGAGCTTAAGCGAACGGAAGAAAAGCGCGCGCCGCGCAAGCGTTCGCCGAGGGCGGATCGGGTGCGCCAAATGCGCGAGCAGGGAATGGAAGCAGAAGAAATCGCCCGCGCGCTCGCCATTTCCCGTGGCGAAGTGGAGCTTATTTTGGGAATCGGCAGATAGCGCCGCTGTGAGGAGCCACGCGTGCCCTACCTGTTTGCAAGGATGAAGTGCGCGTCTGACCCTTTTCTTCGTTTACAAAACGTTCACGTCCTAAGCGGCTGCGCCGCATAGGGCGTTTTCTTTTTTTGGCCTGTGCAAAAAAACGCTACCTTGCGTGCCATCGTGGTTACACCGGGGAGTTTTCGCGAGAAATGTCGTGATTTTTTGTATGTACTTATGTGTAAAAACTTTGATGCTTTCCGCATTTTTTACTAAAGAAAAACCTATTTCTTTCGATGTAGTATGTAGGATAGTGCGTGAACTGTGTAAAAAGCGCAACCGTTCGCGAGGGGAGGGTTCTCATGCTTCGCAGCATTTACCTGAGCGCAACCAATATGGTGGTTCAGCGTGCCAAGGTGGACGTCATCACCAACAACATTGCCAACACCGATACGACCGGCTACAAAAGCGATACGCTTGTTTCCCGTTCGTTTTCCGATATGCTCATTTCGCGCCTGAACGACCCGAACGTACTAAATACGTCGCAATCCGTCGGCACCCTCAACACGGGCGTACATGTGGATGAGCTCATTACAGATTTTTCTCAAGGTGCCCTTGAGGAAACGGGCAACGACGGAGATCTTGCCATCAATGGCGAAAATGCCTTTTTCGTAGTTTCCACCACCGCGGGCGACCGGTATACCCGCGACGGAAGCTTCTACCTCAACAGCAACGGCCACCTTGTTACCGCGAGCGGCAACCTCGTTATGGGTGAGAACGGCGCGGGCATTCAGGTAAAGAGTTCGGAATTTGCCGTGGACTCGCAGGGCAACGTGCTTGTGGACGGTAAATCCGTGGGCAAGCTTAGGCTTGTGAGTTTTTCTGATACGGGAGCGCTTCGCAAAGCTGGCGACAACCTGTTTTACAATTACGGCGGCACAACGGTTTCTACAGCAACCGATTACAGCGTGAAGCAAGGTTATCTTGAAACCTCCAACACCAGCATCACCAACCAGATCGTGGATATGATGAGTGCCTCGCGCTCGTATGAGACGAGCCAGCGCATTGTAAAAATGCTTGACGAATCGCTCGGCAAGGCCGTGAACGAAGTAGGAAGGGTATAAGCATGGTACAGGCTTCATTTTCCGCAAAATCAGCTTTGCTTGCGCAGCAAGATCGGCTTAACATTATCGCCAACAACATTTCCAACAACGACACCACCGGGTTCAAGTCTACCCGCGTCGACTTTAAGGATACGCTGTACAACACCATCAAGCGTACCGAGGAAATGGCAGAGGGCGCAAACCTCCAGCGCGGCAGCGGTGTAAGGATTGGCGCAACCACGCTCTCTATGGAGCAGGGAGTTACGCAGGTAACGGGGCAGCCGCTGGATTTTTGCATCAACGGCTCCGGCTTCTTCACCTTGCAGGCTGCGGATGGCTCAAAGGTTTATACGCGCGACGGTGCCTTCGCCATTTCTAACGTAGGCGGCACGCGCTACCTCGTTAATGCACAGGGGCTTTATGTGCTCGACAAATCCGGCAACCGCATTTCACTGCCGGCAGGCACAAATGCCGACGAGCTTTCCTGCAGCGAAAATGGCGAGCTTACACTCGATGGAAAAAGCTTTGCCACGCTTGGCATCAACGAATTCGCAAACCCGGGCGGCCTTGAGGCCGTAGGCGGGAATTGCTTTAAGGCGACCGAAGCTTCGGGCGCGGCCAAGGCGGTTGGTACCCCTTCGGTGCAGCAGAGCGCGCTTGAAAGCTCTAACGTCGATATGGCGCTTGAAATGACGCGGCTCATCCGCGCGCAAAAAGCGTTTTCGTTTGCGGCAAGGGCGCTTTCCACGGCCGATGAAATGGATGCCCAAGCAAACAACCTGCGTACCTAAGCCCATATTGAACAAAACGGGGGAACAAAATGGCAACGGATATCAGGCAATGTAAGATGTGCGGCAAGCTCTTTCACAGCTTGGGCAACCCGCTTTGCAACGATTGCAACGATGAAATGGATCGGCGTTTTGTAAAGGTGCGTGACTTCATTTACGCGCATCCGGAGGCGGGTATCCCGGAGATCGTCGAAAAGACCGGCGTACCCGAAAAGAACATTCTCACTTTTCTTCGCGAAGAGCGGCTTGTGCTCGAGAGGGTAAGCGGCATGCTCGCCTGTGAGCGCTGCTCAAAGCCCATTGCAGCCGGGCGATTCTGTGAAGAGTGCAAAAACGAGCTGATCAAGGCGCTCAAGCCTTCCGGCCGGGTGGAGCGTGACAAGCAGGCACAGCCGCAGCAGGAAGCTGAAAAACAGCCGGAAAAGCAGCCGCAAAGTGGCAGAAAGTCCGATAGGCAGGGAATGATCTATTCCCGCTACAACCGCAATTAGACCAAAACAGGGGTGATGCAACGTGAGAATCAATTCCATACCATCCAAAGATTTGTATTTGCAGTATGTAAACAGCGCAAGGGATGTGCGCCCGGCAGCGGCAAGACCTCCTATGGGAACGGATAAGGTCGAGCTTACGGACGGCGCCAAAACGTTTTCCGCCGTGCTTCGTGCCGCAAAGGCCTCCGCGATGGATGAGGCTTCTTCTATCGCAAAAACGGACGGCATTCGTCAGCGTATTGCAAACAACGACTATAACATTCCCGGCGTGGCCGTAGCCGAGAAAATACTCGGTTTGTAATAAGGCCCTGCGCGGCGTGAGGTGTTAACTGTGTCTGTGTTTCTCCAAGAACTGCTCGAAGCAATGGCCGCGGAGCTTGATGCGTGCTCGCGGCTTTTGGAATTGGGAAAAACAAAAAAAGAGCAGCTGATTCATAACCGCGTAAACGAGCTCAATGTCACCGTTCGCGCGGAGGCGGAAAGCGTAAAAAAGCTCAAATCCGCCGCGAAACGCAGGCAGGAGGCGCTCAAGGGGATTGCGCTCGAGCGCGGCATCCAGGACGAAGTTTCGTTTGACGCGGTGCTTGGGCTTTTGTCGCCTGACAAGCGTGCCGAGGCGGAGCAATGCAAGCTTTCCCTCAAAAAAAACGTGGAAGAGCTCAGCGCGCTCAACGCGCTGAATCAAAGGCTTATCGAAACCCAGATTCAATACACCGAGTTTTGTATCAACGTTCTCACGGGCGGCTCGCAGGGTCTGGATACTTATGAAAATACCGGGCATGTGAAGGCGGAATCTCCTGCATTCGCAAGCCTCATTGATACGAAAGCATAGGTGCCACATGAGTTTTTACGGTTTGGAAATTGCAAAAACCGGCTTGTTCATTAGTCAAAGGGCGATCAACGTTGCCGGTCATAACATCGCAAACGCCAACACCCCAGGCTATACGCGCCAGCGCGTGGTAAGCGAGGCCATCGACCCGGCAACGCTTTTGACGCGCTTTGGCACCGCCGCAAACGGCACCGTGGGCGGGGGCGCTCAGGTGCAGTCCCTCGAGCAGGTGCGCGACAGCTTCCTCGACAAGGAGCTTCGCCGCGAGTATGGCGACGGCAGCATGTGGTCCACCCGTACGGACGCGCTCGAATACATTGAAACCATGTTCGATGAAACGGACAGCAGTAGCCTCTCCAAGTCGCTCGCAAATTTTTTTGAGGCGATACTTGAGTTTTCCAACGAGCCCGACAGCGAGGAGATCCGCACCAACCTGAGGCAAAGCGGCATTACCCTTACCGATACGTTTCATAACTTCTACGAGCAGCTTACCGAAATGCGGAAAACGCAAAACGATTCCGTTGCATCTGCGGTTTTGAGTGTCAACGACATCCTCGATAACATCGCCGCCTACAACAAGAGCATTTCCGGCTACGAGCTCAGCGGTGAAAAAGCAAACGATCTTCGGGATAAGCGCAACGTGCAGCTCGACGAGCTTTCTAAGCTTGTCGACATCGAATACAACTACGATTCCAACGGATATTTGAACATTTCCGTGGGCGGTACCACGCTTTTGAGCCACACGACGGTAACGCACCTTGAAACCGTTGCGGATCCCGCAACGGGCATGTATGACGTTATGCTCGAGGGAACTACTACCCCGCTTAACTTCACAAGCGGAGAGCTTGCGGCTTACATTCAGATGCGCGACGGCGCTGCTGCGGATGACATAGGCATTCCCTATCTTCTCAAGGGCCTGAATACCCTGGCGCAAAGCCTTGCAAAAGAAATGAACGCCGTACACAGCGCGGGCTGGACGAGAGCCACCACAAGCACCGCTTCGGTAACCGGCGTCAACCTTTTTGAGGTACCCTCCAACGATTACAGCCTCATCACTGCGGGCAACTTTTCGATCAGCGACGAAGTGCTTGCAAGCGTCAACAACCTTGCCGCTTCAGACACGCAAATCGTGCTTTCCTCAACCAACCCGCAAGCTGGCAACAACAAAACGGCGCTTGCGCTTAGCGCGCTTTGCAGCGCACAGAACCTTACAAATGTTTCGAGCTTTCAAGGGTATTTGAAGGGCTTCATCGTGCAGATCGCCATTGAAAGCGCACACGCACAGACCATGTTCGAAAGCCAGAGTGCGGTTGTTGAGAACCTTGAAACGCGCCGCGAATCCGTTTCGGGCGTTTCCGTGGACGAGGAAATGGTAAACCTCATCAAAAGCCAGCAAATGTACGCGGCTTCGTCGCGCATCATCACCGCGATCGACGAAAGCCTTGATATTCTCATCAACAGGACCGGCATCGTCGGACGCGGCTAAAAGGTTCCGGCGGCAAGGAGGTAACACATGCGTATAACAACCAACATGTTGTCAAGCGGCTACATGCGAAACATCAACAACAATCTCGGACAGCTTCAGAAGTACGAATACCAGCTGTCGTCCCAAAAGAAGCTTACCAGGCTTTCCGACGACCCCATCGGCATCATCAAGAGCATGGAGGCGCGCGTCAAGCTTGCAAATTTGGGAAAATATCAAGACAACGTCGAGAATGCACAGACTTGGATGGTCCAGTCCGAAACCGCGCTCGACGAGCTCAACGACGTCATCACCAAAGTGTACGAATCCTCGCTCGAAGCAGCGACTGATACCGTTAACGAGGATGATAGAAAAGCCATTGCGGCACTCGTCAAGGAGATGCGCGACCATCTTCTTACCATCGGCAACGCAAAGCTTGGCGAAAAGTACATTTTCGGCGGTTATAACACCTCCACGGCACCCTTTGCGGTGGATTCCGTAACCGGCAAGGTGCTTTATAACGGCCTTGACATGAGCGACGCTGCGAATGCCGCGCTGATTGCAGAAGACGGGCAAACCATACAATACGAAATCGGCTACAACATGAAAACCGACGTTTCCATGACCGGTACCAAACTTTTCGGCATGGGTGACGATAACATTTACAACCTCATGAACAACCTTTACAATGCCCTTGAAAGCGGTGCTTCTGCAAGCGAGCTTGGAGAATATTCCAGCAAGCTCCTCAGTGCGCAAAGCCGTACGCTTTCCAACCTAGCCGAGATCGGCGGTAAAACCAACCGCCTCAAGCTGATGGCAAACCGCTATTCGGTGGATGAGGTAAACTTTACGGAGATCAAATCCAAGGTGGAGGATATTGACGTTGCGGAAACCACCGTGCAGTGGCAAACGGCCATGGCTGTTTACAACTACGCGCTCAAAATCGGCTCGTCCATTCTTCAGGCGTCCTTGGTTGACTACATGAATTAAACGTTGGAGAACGTTTTTAGGAGGAGCAAAAAAACAACAGTTTTTGGGGATACCGCGTATGAATGTGCTTTCAATTCATACCGAGCGGGCCCAGCTTGAAATCCATACTGAGCCCGCAAAGGTAACAATCAGCAACGCAAGGCCAACCTTCGTGATCAACCGCACGAGGCCTGAGATGCGCGTCGTTCGGCAAATGCCTCAGTTCAACATCGAATATGAGGAAGTGCCGGGAACGGGGGCGCAGCTTGAGGCTTTGCAGTTGTCCCGCCATTTGAGCGGTATGTCAACGCCTGCTGCCGACTCGCAAACCGAAAGCACCGAGGCGCTCAAAACCATTTTGAGCGGCAAGGCGCTGGGTGAGATCGTATCCAAAAGCAATACACTGGCCAAACCGCAGGAGGTCAACCGCCGCCGCGTGGCGGAAAAACGCGCCAACATCGAGTGGGAAACGGGCGTATTCGAAGTGCAGTGGACGACGCCCAGCATCGAAATCGAATGGGATATGGGCGGCGGCCCCGTGATAGAGGTGGAGCCGTATTATGTAGAAATCCGCCTTAAAAATCAGCCGTCCGTTGTAATCAAGGTCAACAATGAAAACCTGCGCAGCGGCGTGGGCGATAGGGTGGATGAAAAGGTTTGACAGGAGGGGCAGGAAGCAATTATGCTGATTGAAACGGAACGCTTTGGCACATTTGAGCTGAAGGACAGGAAAACTCTGGATTTCCCCAACGGAATCCCCGGCTTTGAGGAGCTTCGCACCTTCATTCTTCTGGAAGCAGAGGAAACAAGGCCGCTTTTGTGGCTGCAATCCGTGGAAAACAAGCACATTGCGCTGCCGGTAATCATCCCGTTCGAGGTGATCAGCGACTATTATGTGGATGTGCGTGAAAACGAGCTTCAGGATTTGCTTTTGGAAGCTCCGGGCGACCTTTTGATTTTGTCCGTTGTGGTTATCCCCGAGGACGTCAAAAAAATGACGGCCAACCTTGCTTCGCCCATCGTCATCAACGCAAAGCGCGGTATCGGCAAGCAACTCGTCATCGATGCTGCAACGCTTCCGCTTCGCTACCCCATTTACGATGTGATTATGCAAAAACTTGTCAAGGAGGGCCAAGCCGATGCTGGTACTGTCACGCAAAGCAGGTGAAGTGCTCTTCATCGGCAAGGATATTTCCGTTGAAATATTGAGCGTGGAGGGCGACCGCGTGCGCATCGGCATCAATGCGCCCAAGGAAACGCGCATTTTCCGCAAGGAACTGATGGATGAAACCATCGAGGCCAACAAAACCGCCATCAACGCGCCCGCCATCCGCCTGTTTTTCCCGCCCGGGTCGCCCGTGAACGGCGAAGCGGAGGAAACGTCTAAAAACGAACTCCCCGGCGACCGCTGATTTTTCGCGCTTGCAACATGCGTATATCTCTGGTATGATTGTTATAAATATGTCATATATAGGAGAACTGAGGTCATGAATCGCTAATTCCATTGCCGCGCATTGTGTATAACCGGGCAGCACTTGCCCGTGTATTGACTTGCTGCGAAAATGGGATGTTGCGGGGAACGGCCTTGCGGGGTGGCGCGATGTAGCGCGCTCCAAAATAGCTTTTTCCAATCCCTTTCGCGGCTCGAAAGGGATTTTTTTTTTGTACGGAGGTTTTTATGGAACGGCAACTTTATAATACGGACGCCCTTCGTGGGCACATCGATGCACTTGCACAAAAATTCGAGGCATCGGGCATCGTAGGGGTTTACAAAAACGGCGAAGCGCTGCTTCGCGCGGCTTACGGCTTTGAAAACCGGGAAATGCTATCGCCCATGCGCCTTGAAACGCGCCTTTGTTTCGACCTAGAAGCACGCTATCTTTTGGCGCTTTGCGTCTTGCTGCTTGCGGACGCCAAAAAGATTGCGTTTTCGGATAAAATAAGCAGCTTTCTGCCCGAGTACACGCACGCGGACAAAATTACTGTGCGCCAGCTTTTGCAAGGGAGCTCCGGCATTCCCGATTATGTCGTGAACGTAAGGCGCATGGCACTCGACAAAGACGCAGCGCATACCGCACTTTCGAGCCGGGAGCAGTATGTAAAAGAAAGGCTTATGTACTCGGAAAGGGTGACGTTTGCCGATCTACTTACAGACATTGGCGATATGAAACTCAAGTTCAAGCCCGGCTTGGAATTTGAACCGCAAAACCGTTCGGACCATGTAATGCTGCGCGAAATTGTGGAGCGTGTGAGCGGGCTTTCGCTGTACGAATATTTGAAGCAAAACGTATTTTTGCCGTTCGGTATGAACGATACCGTCGAAGGTATGGTTGGCGAAACTGCATATGCCGGCAGAATGCAGGGCAAAGAGCTTGTTAGAATGCCAAGGCTTACGAGCGGCCGTGCGTTTACCACGACGGCGGCGGATTTTGAAAAGCTTTTGCTCGCGTTTACGGCTGGCGAGCTTTTGAGCAAGGGCATGTGGAAAAACGCTCTGCGGATGAACACCGAGGGAATCGGCCTCGGCTTTGAAGAGGTGGACGGTACTTCCGTGGGGGCTGATGTCGGTTTTGCGGCGGGTACGTTGCGGCTGTACTTTTCGCAGCAGAGCGGGGCAAGCTACCTCGTGCTTCTCAACGAGGAGCAAAAAACGGAATATATCAACGGCGAATTTTCCGCGTTTTGCCCCAAATTGAGAAGAGAGGTGGAGGCTGCCTTCACCTTCCCTCAAAACCCGCGTATTGTGCCGTGCGGCAGGCGCTATGGCTACGGCGCGATGGACCTTGAAATTGCGCCCGAGCAATTAGACTTTGTGTTGGATGCAAAAAGCTGCCTTGCCATATGCTACATTGATCGCGAGAAGCTAAGGCCCTTTGTGCTTCTTGAAGGGAACCGCGCCATTGGCTTGATCTGCCTGCGTGTGGACAAGAGAAAAGAGGAGTATCTCGTAAACTTTTTGCTCATCGACCGACGCTTTCAAGGGCGCGGCTACGGGAAAATACTGCTGCAGTACGGCATAGAGTACCTGAAAGCGCGCGGCGCAAAGGAGCTTTCCATCGGCGTGAACCGGCGAAACCCCGTGGCTCGAAGGCTGTATGAAAGCGTAGGCTTTGTGGCCGACAGCGTATACGAGGAAGGCGTTTACTTAAAAATGAAGCTGTAAGCATAGCTCGTTAAGCCGAACACGGCAAACGGCAGCTTCGATGAATGCTGCCGTTGCCGCCGGGTGGGAGAAGCCGCACAACGCGGCACTGCGGCGCGTAAAATGGAAGTACGGCAGGGAACCGTTCCCCGCCGTACTTTTCAAGAAAGGGTAAGATAAATGGCAGACCGTTTGGAGGAAATGGGCGCGTTTTTCGATGCGCGAAGCGAAAGCTACGATACCGTTCATACTGGCCACATCGACGGCGGGCTTACGGGCAAGCGGGTGCCGGCGTGGTTTTTGCCGGCGCATACAAAAACCCTGCTCGATCTTGGCATCGGCACAGGGCTTGAGCTGGAAACGGTATTTGAGCGCTTCCCCGATGTTCAGGTGACGGGGCTTGACGTTTCCGAAAATATGCTCCAAAAACTAAAAGAAAAATACGCTTCCCGCATGGGGCAAATTACCCTCGTGCAGGAAAGCTACCTTACCTACAACTTCGGCAAGGCGCGCTTTGACGCGGCGCTTTCTGTGATGTCGCTCCACCACTATACACATGCGGTAAAAACGGAGCTTTACAGGCGCATTTACGATGCCTTAAAGCCCGGCGGCGCATATGTGGAGAGCGACTACATGCTCTTTGGTGACGATGCCTCCGTGCGCGAAGAAGGCTTGTTTGAAGAATATGAAAACCTTCGCACGCAACAGCTGCTTGACCCCTCGCGCGAATACCACTTCGATACCCCCTGCACCGTACATCACCAGCTTTCCATGCTTGAGGAAGCGGGCTTTACGGGCGTAAAGCTTATTTGGCGCAC
>JAEZGQ010000073.1 GCA_023416895.1 Bacillota bacterium
CGGCGAAACGCCGCGTAGCTTTCTCCGCTCATTTCCACCTTGTGAAGCTTCACCTCCGCGTCGTGCCCGCCGTAAAGGTAATGCGCGGGGTTTTCCCGTAAAAAGCCGCCCGCAAGCGGCGCATCGATGTGCAGCCGCGCAAACGAATAAAGCTCCAAAAGCGAAGGGTCGAGCGCAATTGCTACGTGGTTGTAGCGCCCTCGCATAAAAGTGCGGATCAGCCTGCCGATGCCCGTATGCGTGCGGGAAAGCAGTACATACACGGTGTACGTTTCCATACCCGCCTCCAAACAATAAATTATAAGCCATTCCAACCGACGGCAACACATAAACCGATCAAACTCTGCCGTATGGGGATTGGCATGCTATGCCTATGCGTTTTTCACAAGCGGCACGGCGTGGCCTTCCACCTCAGAATACGCCTTTTCAAGGTCGATGGTGGTAAAAGTGCCGTTTTCGTAAAGCACCTTTCCCTGTACCATGGTAAAACACACCCGTTCGCCCGTGGCGCTATATACAACGGCGCTTTCCGGCGCGTAATAAGGGCGCGTCATGGGCGAGTTGAGATCGATGAGGATGATGTCCGCCTCAAGCCCAACCTTGATTTGCCCCACTTCGTTTTCCCTGCCCTGTGCCTTCGCGCCGTTTACGGTCGCGAGCTTCAAGGCTTCGTAGGCGGGCAAGGCGGTTGGGTCGAGCGCACTTCCCTTTGCGAGGAGCGCCGCAAGCTTAATTTCCTCAAACAGATCGTGGGTGTTGTTGGAGCAGCAGCCGTCCGTACCGAGGCTTACGTTTACCCCGTGCGCGCGAAGGCGCTGAACCGGCGCTATACCGCTTGCAAGCTTCAGGTTGGATACGGGGTTGTGCGCGCAGCTCACGCCATGGGCAGCCAAAAGCTCCATATCGTCCTCGCTCACCCATACGCTGTGGGCAGCGGTGGTTTTTAGGTCAAACACGCCGTTCTCCGCAAAGCGGCACGCGGCGGTTTTGCCGTGCTTTTGCACGCAAGCCTCTTGCTCGGCCTTGGTTTCAGAAAGGTGAACATGCATGTTAAGGCTGTGCGATTTACCAAGCTCCGTCACATACCGCCATATCTTAGGGCTTGAGGTATACTCGGCGTGAATGGCAACATCGGCCTTGATCCTGCCGTGTCCCGCGCCATGAAAGCTTTTGATAAGCTCCCGCGTTTCGATTATGCTGCGGTCGTTTTCATAGTCGAATTTTTCAGGGTCAAGCGCGATCACGGCATTGCACAGCGACGCGCGAATGCCCGTTTCAAGTGCAAGCTCCGCCACGGCAGTTTGAAAATAGTACATGTCGCTCACGCTCGTGGTACCGGTGCGGAGCATTTCCGCAAACCCAAGCCTTGCGCCTGCCACTACCGCGCGCTCGTCAAGGCCCGCCTCCACGGGAAACACCTTGTCAAACAGCCACGTGTGCAAGGCATAATCGTCCGCATAGCCGCGCATCACGCACATGGCTGTGTGCGTGTGGGTGTTTATAAGCCCGGGCATAAGCACTTTGTTTTTGCAGTCTACAAGGCGTTTTGCGCCCTCAAGCGGCTTTTCTTTGCCCACATAGACGATTTTCCCTTCCCGTACGCCAACAAAGCCGCCGCGCAAAACGGGAAGCGCGTCGTCCATGGTGAGGATGTCTGCATCGCAAAAAAGTGTATCAAACATGGCTTCTCCTTTCCGTTACATGCGCTCGAGGAAGCGCACCATGTGCTTTTCAAAGCGCGCGGACGCGGCGTTTGCCGCCTCGATCACCTCTTCACCGCTGAGCGGCTGGTCTAAAACGCCCGCCGCGAGGTTTGTTACGAGCGACACGCCCAAAATGCGCATGCCGCAGTGGTTCGCCGCGATCACCTCGGGCACGGTGCTCATGCCAACCGTGTCGCCGCCCAAAATGCGGATGGCGCGGATCTCGGCGGGGGTTTCGTACTGCGGGCCGGTCATGTAAAAATAGTTGCCTTCGGCCACGTCATCGCCGTTTTCCTTGGCGATCTCACGGAAAAGCTTCGCGTATTCCCTGTCGAAGGTGTAGGTCATATCCGGGAAGCGCGGGCCAAACGCATCGATGTTTTGCCCCATCAGCGAGTTGCCGAGTGTGAACTTCAAATAGTCGCGGATCACCATAAGCTGCCCGGCGTGGAAGTCAAGGTTCACGCCGCCCGCGGCGTTTGTGACGATGAGCTTTTCAATGCCGAGAAGCCTTGCGACGCGGACCGGGTATGCAACCTCCTCCATGCTGTGTCCCTCGTACACATGGAGCCTACCTTGCATGAAAAGCGCGCGTTTGCCGCCCAAAATGCCTGCCACAAAGCGCCCCGCGTGGCCCATGGCCGTACTCGCCTTAAAGTGCGGGATTTCGGAATAGGGAATGTAAATGGGGTCTTTTGCTGCATTGGCAAGGTTGCCAAGCCCGCTCCCTAAAATAAGGAGCACCTCCGGCGCAAAGCCATTAAGTTTCTGCTTGATGTAGGCGGCGCTTTCTTGGTAATGCTTCAGTTCAAACATCCTCGTTCTCCTCCATGATTTTCTTTAGTCCCTCTTCATAAGGCGCGCGGACGATGCTGCGCTCGGTCACGATGCCCGCAATCAGGCTGTGGTCGGTAACATCAAACGCGGGGTTGTAGGTTTTCACGCCTGCGGGCGCCATGGGCTTTTCATACCAAAGGCCGGTCAGCTCCGTACCGCCGCGCTGCTCGATTACAATATCCGCGCCGGTTCTGCAATTCATATCCACCGTGGAGGTGGGTACAAAAAAGTATACGGGGATGTTGAAATGCTTTGCGAGTACCGCCACGCCTGCGGTGCCGATTTTGTTGGCGCAGTCGCCATTACTTGCCGCGCGGTCGCAGCCCACGAACACCGCCTGCACAAGCCCTTTTTGCATGAGCGAGCATGCCATGTTGTCGCACAAAAGCGTCACGTCCACCCCCGCCTCAAAAAGCTCGTAGGCGGTAAGGCGTGCGCCCTGCAAAAGCGGGCGCGTTTCGTCCGCATAAACCCGTAAAGGTATGCCACGCTCCTTGGCAAGGTAAAGCGGGCCAAGCGCCGTGCCGTACTCGCTCGTGGCGAGCCAGCCCGCGTTGCAGTGGGTCAAAACCCCGTCGTTCGGCTTCAAAAGTGAAAGGCCGTATTCCGCCATGCGGCGGTTGTTTTGCGCGTCCTCCTCACGGATGCTTTCCGCTACGCGAAGAAGATGGTCTAAAAAGATAGGACCGGAAAACTTTGAGCCCATGAGCGCCGCGCGCTCCATTCGCTCGAGCGCCCACGCAAGGTTTACAGCCGTGGGCCGCGCTCCGTTTAAAATCGCCTTTTCCTTTTCGAGGTAAGCATAACGGTCGCCCGCGCTTACCGCGCGGCGGGCGCTAAGGTAATACGCGTATGCCGCAGCAATGCCGATGGCGGGCGCGCCACGCACCGCGAGGCGGCGAATGGCATCTACAATTTCATCGGTCGTCTTCAATTCGATCAGTTTTGTTTCGTTGGGCAGAAGCGTTTGGTCGAGGATGACGAGTGCATCCTTCGCCTCGTTCAAAGCGACGTTTTTCATAAAAGCAGAAGTCCCTTTCATCCAACTTATCATACAATACTTTTTTACGCTTGACAAACGGGCACGAAAAGGACAATTCACAGCAAGAAATCGCGTGCCGCAGAAAAAAATCTCCATTACAATTGCGCTCCCGTCAATCCTCCTGCACCCAATCCGCGCACGCGTGTTTCTTTGCGTTGCGAAAACACCCAATTCATGGCATAATCGAACTGTACTTTTGATGGTTCGGGAGGTTATTATGAGCACCATACGCGATCTTTCCCTTGCGCCGCTTGGGCTTCAACGCATCGAATGGGTAAAGGACTTTATGCCGGTTCTTCGCGCGCTTCGCGCACGCTTCAAAGAGGAGCAGCCATTCAAGGGGCTTCGCGTTTCCGTATGCGTGCATTTGGAGGCAAAAACCGCCTACCTTGCGCTTTTGCTGCGCGAGGCGGGCGCGCAGGTGAGCGTAACGGGCTCCAACCCCCTTTCCACCAAGGATGACGTTTGCGCGGCACTCGCCTCCTTGGGCATGGACGTACACGCGTGGTTCAACGCCACCCCCGAGGAATTTCACGAGCACATCAGAAAAACGCTTGAATTCCACCCCCATGTGATCATCGACGACGGCGGCGAGTTTGTGAGCATGCTCACCGATGAACACCCGGAATATGCGGATTGCCTGCTTGGCGGCTGCGAGGAAACCACAACCGGCATCAGCCGTCTTCGCGCGCGCGCCGCAAAGGGACTTTTGCCCTTCCCCATGCTCGCCGTGAACGACGCAAATTGCAAGCACCTTTTCGACAACCGCCACGGTACAGGACAATCCACCTGGGATGCCATCATGTATGCCACCAACAATATGATTACCGGAAAAACCGTGGTTGTAGCTGGCTACGGCTTCTGCTCGAGCGGCATCGCCATGCGCGCCAAAGGCCTCGGCGCGAACGTGATCGTTACCGAGGTAAACCCCTACCGCGCTCTTGAGGCAGCGATGGACGGCTTCCGTGTGTTGCGCATGGATGACGCGGCACCCTTGGGCGATATTTTCGTGACCGCTACCGGCTGCAAGGATGTAATTACCCGCCGCCACTTCGAACAAATGAAAAACAACGCGCTTCTCGCTAATGCCGGACACTTCGATGTGGAGATCAACAAGGACCACCTTCGGGGCTTGAGCGCGCGTGTGGAAAACAGAAAGCCCTTCATCGACGGGTATTATCTAAATGACGGCAGGGTTTTGAACCTATTGGCGGACGGACGCCTTGTAAACATCGTTGCGGGCAACGGCCACCCGGCCGACATCATGGATCTTTCCTTTGCCATTCAGGCGCTTGGCGCGCGCTATATCGCGCAGCACGGCAAGGAACTCAAGCCTGCGCTTTATAACGTGCCCGAGGAGATCGACTATGAGGTCGCCATGCTCAAGCTCAATGCCATGGAGCTTGGCCTCGACACGCTCACCAAAGAACAGGAAGCCTACATCAACGAGCAGATCTAAAAGTACAAAGGAGCGAATGTTTCATGCAGCTCAAACGGTTCGGGCTTGGCATACGGTTTGACCTTCTTAAAGAAAAACCCAACGAAGGCTACATCAAGCGCCTGTTCGAGGAGATTTTTTCCGTGGTAACGCTCCACGACGTGAAGGGGCTCTCCCTCTACGGCGGCATGGACCCGACCGCCGGTGTGGACGAAAACATTTGCTTGCTTGTGATTATGGGCGGTAGCCTTGGCACGATGCGGCGCGTGTTCCAAAAGATCGACGACGACGCGGCCATCAGCATGTACCTTGCCCACAACCGTCCCTACCTTGAAAACAACCGTCTTCTTGCCATCGAGGGGCTTACCTACTACGGCACGGTGCAGCCAAACGGCACCATTCGCGGCGGCGAAGGGGATTGCTTCGGGCTTGTTGTTCCGCGTAAACACGGCAAGCGCCGCCCTGTAGGAAAAGGCATCAAGATTTTGCTTGCGCCGGATTCGTTCAAGGGCACGCTTTCCTCGACCGATGCCATTAAGCGGCTCACCTTTGCGGCGCGCCGCCACTTCCCCGGGTGTAAAATTGTGCCGCTCCCCATTGCCGACGGCGGCGAGGGTACCGTAAAAGCGCTTGTTACCGCGTGCGACGGCGCGTACCGCAAGGCGCAGGTAACAGGGCCGCTCGGCGAAAATGTAAACGCCATATATGGCGTTTTGCACGGCAAAACGGCGGTAATTGAAATGGCGGAGGCATCGGGCCTTTCGCTTGTGCCCGAGGAAAAGCGCGACATCCTTGCCGCCTCCACCTTCGGCACGGGCGAGCTTATTCGCCGCGCGCTCGACGAGGGGCTTCGGGACATCCTCATCGGCATTGGCGGCAGCGCCACCAACGACGGCGGCATGGGCTGCGCTAGGGCGCTGGGCGTAAAGTTCTACGACGAAAACGACAACGAACTGATGGGCTGCGGTGCAGACCTTGAAAAGGTGCGAAAGATCGACCTTGAATACCTACTCCCCGCCGTTTCCGAGGCACGCTTCACCTTGATGTGCGATGTAACCAACCCCCTTTGCGGCAGCGATGGCGCGGCCTATGTGTACGGACCGCAAAAGGGCGGCACCAAGGAGCAGCTTGACCGATTGGAGCGCGGCATGCAAAACTTTCAGGAGGTGCTTTGCGAGGCGGTTTCGCGCGATGTTGCTTCCGTGCCCGGCGCGGGCGCAGCGGGCGGACTTGGCGCCATGCTTATGGCCATCCTCGACCCTTGCGTGAAGCAGGGCATCGACGCCATCCTCGACGCGGTGGATTTTGAGCGCATGCTAAAGGGCGTAGCGCTTGTGGTAACGGGAGAAGGCAGGCTCGATGCGCAAAGCGTGCTCTACGGCAAAGCCGTGGCGGGCATTATGCGCCGAAGCGCCGCCAGAAAGGTGCCCGTTGCCGTCATTACGGGCGGCATGGGCGAAGGGGCCGATGGTCTTTACACTTTGGGAAACGCGGGAATCATGCCCACGGTGGACGGGCCGATGTGCCTTGAATTTGCGCTCACAAACGCCGGCACGCTGTTTGACAGCGCCGCCGACAGGATGTTCCGCTTCATCCGCATGGGCAGGGACGTAGAAAAGATAGGCGCGCCCAAAAAGCCGCGTGTATCGCGAAGCCTTTGGAGCTTTTTGCGGTTTTTAGGCTGGGGCAAACCCACAGAAGCGTAAGGGCGGAGCAAAACACGATAGATAGAAAAACGGGCCGATACCTTATCGGCCCGTTTTGCAACCCATCCGCCATCTGGCGAATATGGAACCTTACGCGCGGATATGAAATCCGCCCCTATGTCCAAATTTGCGTTCGGGCGCAATCCCGTTCGGTTTGCCATCACAAAAAAGGCTGTTTCAAAAGCGCTCTGCTTTTGAAACAGCCTTGTCATTCCAATTGTTTTATTCCTGCCTATATCCCGAGCGCGGCGCGAATGTCCAGCACCAACGGGGTAAGCTCCGCATAGTTCATAATGGCCGTATTGACGTAGGAAACCCGAAGCTCGTCGTCATCCACACGCACATACCCTTGGAAGGGGTTGATGGGGAAATAGTAGTTCTGCTTGGAATCCGGCCCTTTTATGAGAAAGAAAATGCAAATTTGCCCTTTGCGGAGCACCGGCACGGCATTTTCACCGTAGGTGACAGCCGCAAGGGTGGCCGCATCCACAACATCCGCGCTCATGGCGGGCGCGTAAACAAGCTCCACCATATCGCCGTATTTGAGGGCACCCTTTACGGCGCCGTATGCCTCAATACGAAGCAATGCGGCGGGAAGCTCCTGCTCCACAGTGCCGCCGCCCTCCTGCGAGCGGAAGGATGTTGTTTTCAGCGCCGTGCCGCTTGTTACGCGGCCGATGAATATTTCATCCGCAGCGGCGACCATATCCGCAAGCGCGGTATAATAATAGCTTGTAGCGGGGGCGCTTACAACGGCGTCGAGCCTGGCGATTTCCGTGCGAACCTCGGCAAGCGTCACACCCGCAGTTTTAAGCTTTGCCATGCCGCCCGTGGTTTCCACCGCATCGGAAGCAAGCACGTTGAACCCTATTTCATCCTCGGAATAGTGCACGTCCGAACCCTGCTCCAAAAACAAAAGGTACGAGCCACCTTCCTTGAGGCCGCTCGCCGTACAATGCAAAAGATCTCCCGTTTTGGCGTTGCCCGCAAGCACCTCGTCAACCTCCACGGCGGCACAGGGCGCGCCCGACGTATCGGTATGCGTTTGCACGCAGGTGCCGCGCACCACAAGCTGCGCGCTGCGGTAGCTTTGGCGAAGCGTTGCAAGCGCAAGCTCCGCGTCGTGTGTAGGTTGGCTCAAACCGGCGGGAACGGCGCATGCGCAAATAAGCAGCATTGCAACAAATGCCGCCAAAAGGATTTTATGGAAACCCTTCAAGCCGATCCCCCCTTATCCGTCGGGCGATGGAACGTAACCGTGGCGGTTGTCAAAAAAGTGCTACGCGCTTTTTTGAGGTTGCACGCTTTGCCTAAAATGCTTCGCATTTCCGGGCAGCAAAGCGCGAAAGGCACGAAGCCTGCGGCTTTCATCCGTTTTGACGCACAAGTCGTCAAAGCCGGAATGGAAGTCAAGGGAGCCCCCTTGACAATCCCCAGAATTTCAACAGCCTGCCTAACCGTGGCGGTTACAGGTTCCCTCGTACATTATAAACGATGCAAATTGCGAAAAGGTTGCGCAGGTGTGAAGATTTTATAAATTTTTCTCAACATTTACGGAACCCATCTACAAGTATAACCATTTTTTTACATATCCCGACGGCCTTCGAAGGCTTTAAAGAGCGTCATTTCGTCGATATATTCGAGGTTGCCGCCGATGGGAATGCCGTGGGCGATGCGCGTTGCGCGCACGCCGCGCTGCTTTAAAAGCTTTGAGATGTATACCGCGGTCGCCTCCCCCTCCACATCGGGGTTGGTGGCGAGGATAACTTCCTTTACGCCGCCCGCCTCCACGCGCTCCAAAAGCTCCTTGATGCGGATGTCGTCGGGGCCAACCCCGTCCATGGGCGAAATGGTGCCGCCAAGCACATGGTATAGCCCGTGGTACTCGCGCATCTTCTCCATGCTCTGCACGTCTCGCGCGTCGCGCACCACGCACAATACGCCGTTGTGGCGCGTGGTATCGGCGCAAAGCGCGCACGGCTCTACGTCGGTATAGCCGCCGCAAACGGGACAAAAGCCGATTTCCTCGCGCGCGCGCACGATTGCCGCGGCAAGCTCGCGCGCATTACCTTCCGGCATATCAAGAATGTGGTACGCAAGCCTCTGCGCGCTTTTCGCGCCAATGCCGGGGAGCCGCGCAAGCTGCGCGGTAAGTACGAGCAACGGTTCGAGTGGCATACCTTATAAACCCAAATTCAAGCCGCCGGTCAGCTTGCTCATTTCCGAGCTTACGGTTTCATCCGCAATGCGAATGGCCTCGTTGACGGCGCTTAACACAAGATCCTGAAGCATTTCAACATCGTCGGGATCCACACAGGTCTTGTCGATCTCAATGCTCTTGAGTTCCTTTTTGCCGTACACGGTCGCCTTCACCATGCCGCCGCCCGCGGACGCGGAAAATTCGCGTTCACCAAGCTCCTCCTGCAGCTTCGCCATATCCTGCTGCATTTTTTGTGCCTGCCGCATCAACTGCTGCATGTTGCCGCCGCCCATGCCGGGAAAACCGCCTCTTTGCATACGAACCTCCATTGTTTCTTGTAAAGAATAATTATAACATGAAAAACTGTTTTTAGGGAACCACTGATTCCATAAGGATAGCCACATTACGAGGCAATTTAACGCCATTTGCGGAGCAAAACCGCATCAATAGCAGCGCCATTTCAAGGTTTTCGCGGCAAAAAAGGGTGGAATCCTTTGCCGCAAAGGCAGGGTTTCTTTAGTCCACAACCTCAACGTTCATGCCGAAAAGGCTCATCACCTGCTCCTTCAGCTCCCCGCCCTTTTCCCACGGCACAGCCACAAACACCCCATCCGGCACAAGCGTTTGCAAGAGGCCTGTGATGAGCGCCATGTTCTGCGGTTTTTGCACCGCCTTAAGCTTTGGCTCGCTTTCAAAGCGAACGGTGAGGGTGCCTTCCTTTAGGCTATACGCCTTTCCTGACATGGCGATGATCTGAAGCATCCGATCCTGCTCATAGAGCTTTTCCAAAAGCGCCTTCCAGAGCGTTTCCGCCGTCCATGCGCCGCCGTCCGCCGCGGGTGCTTGCACCTTTGGCGAGCTTTTTTGTGAGCTTTCTTCCGCCTCCCGCGCTTGCTGGGGAGCCGGCCTTTCCTTTGGCTTTTGCGCCCCGGGTGCTTCCCAAGGGGGTAGGTCGTCTTCGTTTTTCTGCGCTTCGCGGCGCGGCGTTTCCTTCGCTTCGCGCGGCACGAAGGCCGCGCCTTCTGGAACAGCCGCAAGCTTTTTCTCGAGCATTTCCACGCGCACCGTAAGCGCCTCAAAGTCTTTTTCGGCCTCCTCGGGGCGGGCAATGCGCACAAGCGCGCCCTCAAACAGCACGCGAGGCATGTCCAGCATACGCGCGCTGCTTTGCGCCTTCAAAAGCGTTTCCTGCGCGCGGAGGAGCCTAAGTTCGCTGCAGCGCTCGGCCTGCGCGAGGTAGCGCCGCATGGCGTCGTCGGTACAATCAAGAAGGTCGGCACACGAACCGCAGAGCTTCGTAAGAAGCAACGCGCGGAAATGCCCCGTAAGGTCACGCAGAAACACGCCCAAGTCGCGCCCGTCGCCAACCACCTTGTCAAGAAGCTTCAGCGCCTCCGCCGCATTGCCCGAAATGAGCGCATTCGCCGTTTCAAACAGAAAATCCGCTTCCATGCTGCCGAGGATGTTGTAAACGTCCGCCGTTGTAACATGCTCGCCGCAAAAGGAAATGCACTGATCCGCAAGGGAAAGCGCGTCGCGCATGCCGCCCTCGGCGGTGCGCGCGATGGCAGCGATGCCCTCGTCCTCAATGGTTACGCCGGCCTTATTTAAAATACCCTTGATGCAGCCCGTCATCGCCGCGATGTTGAGGCGGTGGAAATCCATCCTTTGGCAGCGCGAAATGATGGTGGCGGGTATTTTTTGCGGCTCCGTGGTGGCGAGGATGAACAAAACGTGCGCGGGCGGCTCCTC
>JAEZGQ010000103.1 GCA_023416895.1 Bacillota bacterium
CAAACCCGCGCCAACTGAGCGTATTCAGGGGCGATGTGCGCGATCAAGCATCGCTTGAGAGCTTGTTTGAAAACGCAAACGGCGCGGTGTTTGTACTAATCCATTGCGCGGGCATCATCAGCATTTCAGAAAAGAAAGACCCGCGCATTTACGGCGTGAACGTAGGCGGCACAAAAAATATCATCGAGGCGTGCAAATCGCACGGCGTGAAGCGGCTTGTGTATGTAAGCTCGGTGCATGCCATTCCCCTTCTGCCCGAGGGGGAAACGATGGGTGAGATTTCCTCCTTTAGCGCGCAAAACGTGCACGGCCAGTACGCCAAAACAAAGGCCGAGGCAACGCAGCTTGTGCTCGATGCCGCAAAGGAAGGGCTTGACGCCGTGGTGGTGCATCCGGCGGGCATCATCGGACCGAACGCGCTCGATACGGGCAACATCCCCCATATGCTTAAAAACCTTGTGCGTGGCCGCTTCAAAATGGCGGTGCGCGGTGGGTTCGACTTTGTGGATGTGCGCGATGTGGCGGAGGGCATTTTGCTTGCGGCGGAAAAAGGAACGTGCGGCGAATGCTACATCCTCTCCAACCGCTTCATTGACCTGAAGGAGTTTTTCAACACCTTTTCGGACGCTGCGGGATTGAAGCGGCTGAGGCTTTTCCTCCCGCTTTTTTTGGCCAAGGCTGTGGCCCCGTTTGCGGAGCTTTATTACCGGCTCGCGAAAAAAACGCCGGTGTTCACCCGCTATTCGCTGATGACACTATCAAAAAACGCGCTTTACTCGCACGAAAAGGCCAGCCGTGAGCTTGGGTACCGCACGCGGAGCCTCAAAGAGACCATGGGCGACATCGCAGCGTGGCTTAAACGGAAAAAGCTGCGGGCATAAAGCCTGTCAACACAGTGTATTCACGCACAACATTTTCAACAGCGGTACGCAACTTATAAGAAAATTCACAAATTGAGCCTTGACTTATATCGACCATCTATCTATGCTATGGGTAGATGGTCGATGTATTTGAAAGGAGGCGAAGCCTATGCCGGCCGACAAAGGCCTGATTGGGGGCAGCGCGGGAATGCTGTTACTAAAGCTTCTTGAGGAAAGGGACATGTACGGCTACCAAATGACCGAAACCTTACGGGAGCGCTCCAACGACGTGTTTGCCCTCAAGGCGGGCACGCTGTACCCGCTTTTGCACACGCTTGAAACAAAGGGGCTCGTGCGCTCGTATGCGAGTACGGCGGAAGGGCGCGAACGCCGCTACTACGCGCTGACGGAGCGCGGCAAATCACACCTTTTACAGAAGCAAGCCGAGTGGGAAAACTTTTCCTCGGCAGTCACAAACGTGCTGAAAGGGGGCGCGTTTTGTGGGGGTTAATACAGCTGACGCCTATTTGAATGAGGTGCTTGTGCATGTGCGCTGGAAGCGAGCGCACGGAATCATACGCAGGGAGCTTGCCGACCACATTTCCGACGCGCAACGCAGCTTTCTGGAGAAGGGCATAGCGGAAGACGAAGCCGAACGCCTCGCGGTTTTAGAGATGGGTGACGCGGCTGAGATCGGCGCGCGCTTTGACGCGGCGTACCGCCCGCCGAAGAATTATGGGGTATGGATACCGTTTGCGGCGGTTGTGCTTATGGGATTTTTCCTTCGGAGCTATGCCGCGGGCTGTGTTGAGCTTTCCGTTTTTACGCTGCTTGCGCCCGCCGCATTTTTCGGCATGTGCTTTTTGCGTTTTGACCGGCTCGTAAAGCTTGCGTGGCCGATCTACGGAGTATATCTTTTGGCGGCAGTTTTGGTACATTTCATGCCCGCGTTGCGCTTTGCTGTTTACATGCCTATTCTTTTTCCCGTTCTCTATGCGCTTCTTATTTACAGAACGCGCGGTCGCGGGCTGTCGGGGATACTCCTTCTCGGGGCTGCCTTTGCGGCTCAAATGCTCGCTTTGCTCAACGCAATTCCCTTCAACCTGGCGGTACTCGCTCTCGTTTGCCTTTTCGAACTTTTTTACGCAGTGCTTTCCGGATGGTTTTCCTGTAAAAAGCGGCTCGCAATGCTTGTAATACTCATACCCACGGCCATTTTCTGCCTTTTTGCGGTAGGCACTTTCTTTTATAGTTTCGAGAGGCGGTTCATCACCATTTTTCCCAATCTGAATCCGTACTTAGATAACTACTGCGATGGACTTGTTTCGGAGATTCTTGGGAAGGCACTGTGGTTAGGCGCAACGACGGATACTTATACCTTCAGCGAAAGAGTACGAACCTCGCTTTTTGAACGGTCAGATGGATTTTTTGCAAACGACTACCTTCTCGTTTGGCTTTCCGCAAGGTTGGGGCGCATTGTGCTCGTAGTTGTTGGAGGACTTTTTGCGGCCTTTTTCGCGTTCCTGTTCCGCGCGTGCGCAAAACAACAAAGCACGCTGTACCGCCTTACCTCGCTGGGCATTACACTCAATCTTTTCACGCAGTTTATGGGCTATTTCCTCGCGAACCTCGGCCTGTCCGCGTTTTTCACCTACCCCCTTCCCTTCGTTTCGGATGGCAACGCGGCAATGCTTTGCAACGCTGCGCTCATGGGGCTTCTTTTCTCCATGCTCCGCAGCGGTGCGCTCATGGACGACGAGCCGGCAAAGAAATACCCGCGTTGGCGGCTGAAGCTTGTGAAGGAAGAAATGTAAAGTTACAGTTTCACAACTTCTGAAAAGCACAAATGCGCCCCGTCACTTGGGGCGCATTTGCTTATAAACCTATTTTATACTTTCAAGTTCTTTTGCTTCTTTTCTTCCAAGAAAAGAAGCGGAGGCATGGAGGCAGAGCCTCCATAAAACTAAGCCTTTATAGCACCTGCCGCGTCGCTACCATATCCACGCCTGTGTTGCCGACGTTTGCCTTTACCACGTCGCCGATGTAGACGGGGGCGGGCACGGTAACGCCCTTCAAATCCCGCATAACATCGTTAATTTTGCTTTTGGGCACGTCGGTTTTGGTTTTGCACGAAACCGTAGGTTCACCCTTTTTCGCACCCGCCACAAGCACGGTGCTCGTAATGGTGCGTGTGGGGTTTATAACCTCCTTGCGAGCGTAAGCATCCCCCTTGCGGCAGGTGAAGCCCTCAACCGATTGTACCTCACCTGCGTCATTAAGCGTCACTGTCATGGGGCAGCCGAGCGGACAGCCGATGCAGATAAGCCGTTTTGTTTCCATTGTTTACGCCTCCTCCACCATTACCGAAACAGCCTTGAGATTGGGCCGCTCCAAAAACCACGCCTTTTGAAGCGCTACCTGCTCCATTTCACCCGGTGCAAGGATGGGGCGCTTTTTATGTACCATGCGCTCACCGTCGAAGTATACGCTTACAAAGCAATTTCGGTATTCCGCGCCTACGCGAAAGCGCACCGTGAGGGTTTCCTCAAGCAAGGACGGATCAACGCTATACGGCACGGTATACCGTACGCCGTTTTGCGGCAGAAGCGGTATTTCGTGGCGCGGATTTTCCTCTAGGGCACGCGCAACATAGCGTGCGGCGTTCTTGCCTGCGGCAGCAGCCTCCTCGGAAACATAATCCACAAGGTCGTGTACATGCAAAACGTTGCCCGCCGCGAACACACCCGGAATGCAGGTGGCTAGGCTTTCGTTCACCACGGGGCCGTTTGTAACGGGGTTGATGCAAACGCCCAAGCCACGGCTCAGCTCGTTTTCGGGGATGAGCCCCACGGAAAGAAGCAGCGTATCGCAGGTGAAATGTTCCTCCGTGCCCGGAATTGGCTTTAGGCTTTCATCCACGGCGGCGATGGTCACGCCCTCCACCCGCTCTTTGCCTTCGATGTTAACGACCGTATGGCTGAGTTTTAAGGGAATGTCGTAATCGTCCAAGCACTGCACGATGTTGCGCTTGAGCCCGCCCGAAAACGGCATGATCTCCGCTACGACCTTTACCTTTGCGCCCTCAAGCGTCATGCGGCGCGCCATGATAAGGCCGATGTCGCCGGAACCTAAGATCACCACCTCGCGGCCGGGCAGAAACCCCTCCATGTTCACAAGGCGTTGCGCCGTACCAGCAGAATATATGCCCGAAGGTCGGTAGCCTGGGATATTGAGCGCACCACGGCTCCTTTCGCGGCAGCCCATTGCGAGAACGATCGCATCCGCCTCAATTTCAAGAAGCCCTTCCTCCCGGCTTACTGCGCGGATGCGCTTTTCGGGGCTTATTTCAAGCACCATGGTGTTGAGCAGGTATTCGATGCCGCGCACCAGTACCATGTTCACATAGCGCTGCGCATACTCAGGGCCGGTCAACTCCTCCTTAAAGGTATGAAGGCCAAACCCGTTGTGGATGCACTGGTTCAAAATGCCGCCAAGCTCCCTGTCGCGTTCAAGAACGAGAATACTCCTCGCCCCCTCGTCGTACGCCGCAACGGCTGCGGCAAGCCCTGCGGGGCCGCCGCCAATGATGACGATTTCATACCGCTTCATATGTGCGCCTCCCCGTAGACGTTATCCTTTGCAGTTCCTACGATAAGCCTCGACGCGCCGCCCGTTTTTGTAATTTGGATTTGGGGTACATGAAGCTCTCGCGCCAAAATTTCCACCGCGCGCGGCGTGCAAAAGCCCGCCTGACAACGCCCCGAGCCAACGCGCACGCGGCGTTTGAGCCCATCGAGCGTGGTTGCGCCCAAAGGCCGGTGAATGGCGTCTAAGATTTCGCCCTCCGAAACGGTTTCGCAACGGCATACGATGTTGCCGTACACGGGCTTTTCTTGAAGGAGCTTTGCATATTCCTCTTTCGAAAGGGTTTTCGGGTCAAAAATGCCCTTTCGGGTACCATTGAAGGAAGGGTTTTTCGCAAGAGAAAGCTTTTCTTGAACAAGCTGCGCAATATAACTGCCGATGGCGGGGGCAGCCGTAAGCCCCGGGGACTCGATGCCCGCGCAGTCGAAAAAGCCGGGCGCGTCCTCCGCTTCACCCAAAATAAACTCATGCCCGTCCTCATGCGCGCGAAGGCCCGCAAAGCTTGTGATAACCTGTTTGAGCGGCGGGTTTTTTACGCTCCTGCCCGCTTTTACGGTAATCTCCCGCAAGCCGTCGGCGGTGGTGTTGGTAGCCTCAGGGTCTGAAACATCCACGGCAGTGGGGCCAACGATGGTATTGCCGTGCACCGTGGGCGCTACGAGCACACCTTTGCCGAGCTTGCCGGGCAAGGAAAAAATCACATGGTTTACAAAATCGCCCGTGTTTTTGTCGAGCAGAAAATAGTCGCCCCGCCTTGGGGTGATGCGGATTTTCTTTTTTGAAACCATGTTGTGGAACACATCCGAATACACGCCCGCCGCATTGACCACGCATTTTGTGAGAATCGTTTCCGTTTCGGTTTTTACTTCCCAACCATCCTTTGCGGGGGCTATGCGCTCGACCTTTGTGTTGAGGCGAAACTCCGCGCCGTTTGTAAAGGCGTTTTCTGCAAAAGCCGCCGTAAGCCCGAATGGGCAAACGATACCCGCAGTGGGTGCGTAGAGCGCGGCAACCGCATCGTCGCCTACGTTTGGCTCCATGCTTAAAAGCTCTTCCCGCTCCACGATGCGAAGCCCTTCCACGCCGTTTTTTACGCCGTTTTCGTAAAGGCGCAAAAGCGTAGGCCGCTCCTCCTCGCTCAGGCAAACAACAAGGCTGCCGATGCGCGAAAAGGAAACGTCAAGCTCCTCGCAGAGCTCCCCCATCATGCGGTTGCCCT
>JAEZGQ010000113.1 GCA_023416895.1 Bacillota bacterium
CTGGAAAAAGCGCATGAAGCAACAGCAGCGGTAGCGTGTTCCAATAACTGGGGGTACGCGTATACCTTTATAATGACGTTTCCGCTACGGTATGCTAGAAGCTGACGAACAAAGATTCCGGCTGTTCAAAGTGTGGCGATAGTAAAGTTAATGTTACCTTTACAATGGTTCACATGTAAGCGTGATGTATGACGCGTCATGTAGCGGTATGACTCACACATATTACTACCACTGTCGCAACTGTGACAGGTTTATTAAAACCACCACCGAGCCGTGTTAGCGTCCGGGCAATTGTCCGGGATCACCTGTGTAATTCATCATTTAGCTCTCCCGACCGTCATTCACTTCTTTGTGTATAAAAGTAAAGTAAGGGGATCATCATGCATCCGTTCCTGAAGCAGCTTTTTCGTTCACCCATTCGGCTGGCGGCGTTTTTGCTTTTGCTCATACTTTCCGGTGCAATGCTCGGCGTTGGCATAAACGTTTTTTGGTGCGCAAGGGAGCAAGCGGCACAAATGGAGGAAGCCTACACAACCGTCGCGGTACCGGATTACCGGACGCAATTAATGATGGATTCCGAAACCCACTCCTTAGGCGAGACAAATTCCAAAATCGATCCTCTCGCGTTTTTTTATGAGATGCGGGCAAGGAAAGAGCTGATTGTACAGGCAAAAGCGGCGGGTGAAGCTTCTCCTTATGTAAGGTTGACGGACAACCGCCGGATCGCCGCTGCCTATTCGCCCGGCAGCCTCCCTGTAACCTCCGGCAGTTCTGACCCGCTGGCCTATGAGGAAGAGTTTGACGCGCCGTATCATCTCGCCATTTTCTCTGTTCTATGCACGGATGTCCGGCAGACCGAGCAGGTAGGTCAAGGTATCACCGCAGCGGCAGATGGCGGTGAGAGTACAACCCTCCAATACGTGTATCAGACTTATGAGGCAAGCGCACTGGTACAGGAATGCGTGCTGCTCAACGACGCTTATGCGCCACCTGATACGCTGCTGGTCACAGGTGATATTTTGGGTACGGATGGGAACGTTCCGCTGGAGGCGGGCAAGCGCTATCTTATTTGGGGGGGCTATTGCGCGCCGCAAATCATGCAGGTGGGGTTCAACGAATGGGAGGAGGATGTGAGCGACGCGCCAACGCTGACGCTCGGGCATCAAATGCTCTACCCGGGTGGTTTTGAGGAAGATATTCAGCTGATCAATGGCAAATACCACGCGCGAAAGCGCGTGCTCGATGCGTATCCCGTGTGCGCGGAACTGGCGGAAGGCACGAGTGCGGAGGATTTTCTTTCTTCCGTCGCAGGCGAAACATGGGAGAACGTACGCGAGCTGTGCGACGTGACGCGGCAGTCCGTGCCTGTGATTGCCACGCAGAAATTGGAAAGCATGCTCGCCTTCAATACGCTTCAAACCCCCATTGTTCAAGGACGTTCCTTTACCGAAGCGGAATACGAGTCCGCGGCGAAGGTATGCGTGCTAGGTTCCGAATACGCTGTGAAGAACGGCATTCATATCGGGGATATGCTCCCTCTCTCCTTTTATGATACGCACATTTCCTCAACCCAGCGTCCCTGGGACGGCGGGTACGTCTCGCTGACCGTTGTCGAACCGTACTTACCCGGGACACAACGCAGCGAGGCGGAAAACTACATTGTTGTGGGGATCTATCAGTCCACGGGGTTTCGCCACGGAAATTATAATTTTTCGCCCAACACTGTTTTTCTGCCGGGCGGTGAGGCGGCACTGCCGGAGGTCCTTAGTGGCGATTTCTCTTCCATGGGAGACTCAGCCGAATCCGAGCTTCCCGTCCTGTATTCCATCGTGCTCAAAAACGGCAGTGTAGAGCGCTTTGAGCAGGAAATGGCGCAGCAGGGCTTTGCGGACTGTTTTCTGTATTATGACCAAGGCTATGCGCAGGCGCAAGGAAGCATAGAAACACTCGAACGAAATGCGGTGCGCCTTTTTGCGTTTAGCGCTGCGCTCGGTGCGGCATCGGCGCTGCTTTACGCATTGCTTTACGCCCTGTGGGCGCGGCGAACAGCGGTATCCATGCGCCTGATGGGGATAAAAGGGGCCTCCGCCTTTGGGCAAGCAATGGAAGGCGCGCTCCTTACGGCGCTCACCGCCCTGCCGTTTGGTATGCTGGCGGGGTGCCTGCTCTTTTTTAAGGCAGCAGCGGTTGTAATCGGCGAAGGGAGCGACATACGTTATCGCTTCGAATACGCTTTGCTTGCCGCCGCAGCGCAGCTTGTGGTCGGCGGGGCTGCAAGCCTCGGCTTTTTAGCTGGAATCCTTGCGAAAAATCCGCTGAAGCTTCTAAAAAAGGTACGATAGCTATGTTTGTATTTATGCTCAAAGGGTTGCTTCGAAGGGGCGGTGCCTGCCTTGCGCTGGTATTGCTCATTAGCGTTGGCGCGTGCGGTATGCAGCTCCTTTCGGGGCTTTTGCAGGCGCAGGAGGATGCGCTGAACCAAACATACGAGGAAACGGAAATCCGCTGTGTCGTCTCCAACTTGCGTGGCACCAAAACGGACGGACTTTCTATCCCTGCATCCTATCTTGACCTATGCACCAAAGGCGACCGGCACGATTTCTATCAATGGGTCGAACGCGTATGCGCGAAGCGTACACTTTCCTGCACACTCGATGGTTTGGGGGAAGAGCTTTCCCTTTCCGGCATCACCTTCCCCGAGGCGGCGCCGACGCTCCTTGCCGAGAACGGCGGTGTTATCCGTTACCAGAACGGCTATACCGAGGATATCTTCCAATCCGATGAACCGTTGTGCATCGTGCCGTATGCATTTTGGCTCGCCATGCAGGCCGAGGATGGGGATTGGGATGGGGAACTTACAATTACCTTTGCAGGGCAGACCGTGACTGTTCGGATCGCCGGCGTATACGAAAGCGATCTTGTGGGTGCGGTGTATTGTCCGTATGCTTTTTTGGACTCTATCCTGCAGGATTCCGCCGCCAGCACAGCGGAATCGCTCAGCTTTTATGTGAAGGATACGCGTACGCTCGACGCGTTTAAACGGGAGGCGCTGAAGTATTTTTCTGAGCCGCTTTTGACGGCGGAAGAAAAGCCCATGTACTTTGCCCTTACAGTACAGGATGGACTGTTTCAGCAAACCGTGGCGCAGATAGAAGATAACCTTTTCCTGCTGCGCCTGCTGTTGCCTGCGCTCTATGCGATTTCGGTGGGCATCGGCTTTCTCGCAAGCTTTCTGTTCGCGCGCGGCAGGACGCGCGACTTTGCTGTCATGCGATCGCTCGGTGTGACACGTTTGGGCGTGACAAGGCTTGTTTTCATGGAGCAGCTCGTGATCGGCGCATTCGGCTGTATCGCGGGAACGGTAGCGGGCGTGTTGTTGTGGGGTGGCGCAAGCGGAACACTTTGGAGCGGCGCGCTGTTCACCTCATGCTATCTTGCGGGAACGCTCGCGGCGGTCATATGGATTACCAAAGTGAGCGTTATGGCGCTTTTACAACAAATGGAGGAATGAGAAATGTCGATTATGGAAGCAAAAGATGTTCATTACGCCTATCGCAGCAAATACCGCACAGTGCGTGCGGTGAACGGCGTGGACTATTCGTTTTCGTTCGGAAAGCTGTACGCCATTGTCGGCAAGAGCGGTAGCGGCAAAACAACGTTCCTTTCCATGCTGGCAGGATTGGATCTACCTACGAAAGGCGACGTCTTGTTCGGGGGCGAATCCACGCGAACGATTGACCGCGACAGGCTGCGTAGGGATTCCATTGCGGTAATCTATCAAAACTACAATCTGTTCCCGCTTTTCACGGCGCTCGAAAACGCTATGTACCCGATTAAAATGAAAAAGCTGCCCACCAAGAAGGTGAAGCAGGCCGCCAAGGAAAAGTTGCGCTCTGTTGGTCTTGGTGAAGAGTGTTTTTGCCGCTTTCCCGCCATGCTCTCGGGCGGCGAGCAGCAACGTGTGGCCATCGCGCGTGCGCTCGCAGGCAACGCGAAGGTCATCCTTGCGGATGAACCCACAGGCAACCTCGATACCGAAAACGGTAAGAACATTGTTGCAATATTGAAGCGCCTTGCACACGAAGAAAACCGTTGTGTGATCGTCGTCACGCATGACCTCGCCATTGCCGGCGAAACGGACGAGGTGCTTCGAATGAAAGACGGGCGGATAGAGGGAGCAGAGCCGGCGGACTTATGATACGAACTTCGAACAAAAGATTGTATTGGCTGTGTTGAATGATTGCGCTTGCGGATGCGGCGAATCAACAGCGTGTGCTACAAAGTGACTTGGCTGCACCTTCTCGTACATGCCGAGGGTAGCGTCTATAGTTTGAAGGGCCTTCTGCAACTCGCCTTTTCAAATTCCTTTATGGAATCCCCTTTCCAAAAAGTCCTTTTATCGAAACGGTAGCATTTATATTGGGAACGCAGGCGGTAACAAAAGCACTACCGCAACTATGTGAAAGCAAAGCTTCGCCAATCATGCCTTCTCGCTTTCCAGCATGTCTATCAGCTCATTTAGCAAGAGCTTAGGGCCTTCCCTCCAGTAAACACAATCCCCGTCCGTTTTCGGATAGAGGATGCGGTCGTCCTCTTTGAGAGACGCAAAGCCGGGCAAAGACAGTAGCGGGGCAAGCTCCAGCATTAGAATATTGCCGTTGTTTAGCTGCACGTCCAGCATATCGTCACCTACAATACCTACACGCAGGATTTTTAGCATGATATCGCCCCCTTTTATGAAACTTGAAAAACAGCCGGTATCGTAGTTTAGACACCGGCTGTTTTCAGGCGCTTCTTTAGTAAACAAACTCGCAGGTATAGCCGCCGTTCTCCCAATACACGTTTACATATTTAACAAGCCAGGGGTCAAAGGCTTCGTTGGTTAAGCTCACGTCGCCATCCGTATCCGTTACAAAGAGATACCAGTTGGTTTCTCCTGCATATTGCGTACCCGCAACATTGCCGCTTACATCCTGCGATCCACCTGGGCTAAGCGTAGTGGGCAGAACGTCCACGCTATCGTCCGTGCTGCTGTCGGGCGACATGTGTATGGAGTAGATTTCATAGGGCGATTCGTTATAGATGGTGAAGATGAAATCTTGATCGTAAATATTTGCCTCGACGGGATTGCCGCTGTTTACGCTTTCCCCATCGCTGTTTGCGCTTTCCAGCTCACCACTTACAATCTTATCCTCGCTGCCAGCACTCGATACCGTTGCGATGAGGCCGTCGTTAAACGAGATTGAAACGGTAGCGCCCACCGTCAACGGAACGTAGGTGAATTTGTAGGTGTCATTGTCTTGGTCGATGATGAGGATATCGTAGTTGTCGAACTGATATTTTTCTAAGGTAATATCAAAGGAGCCGTTGCTTTTGAGTATGCTCGTGCTACCCAAATGATCCTCGCCCCATTCGTTTGCCGCAGTTGGTGAAACATACAGCTCGTTGAAAATATAGGATGAGTCGTTCTGCACCGTTACCTGAAAGGTTTCCGGGCCCGGGGGTGCGGTTTGCTCGGCAACTGCAGGTGTTTTCGGCTTGCAGCCGATAGAGAAAATGAGTACGAACGCAAGCAAGAAAATGAAAGTTCGCTTCATGACAATCCTCCTTATGATGTTTGTCCAAGTTGACAGGTAGCATATTCGGCGATATGCTTATCGTGTTAGAACGAGCATAGCATTCTTATTGAAATTTCAAAGCACAAGTAAATTATAATTTACCAAAAAAAGAAAAAAGAGCCGACGAAACCGTCAGGCTCACGAACAGGCAGGGGGAGACAGGATGCGGGGTCCGAGAATATTGATGGTCGAGGACGAAACGGATGTCCTCTCTCTAAATCGGCTGCATTTTGAGGAACAGGGCTATGAAGTGGATACAGCCAAAACCATTTCGGAAGCGCGTAAAAAGCTGTGGGAGCGTCCACCCGACCTTGTGCTGTTGGATGTGATCATGCCGGATGGCACGGGCTTTGATTTCTGCACGGAGTTTCGTAAAGTAAGTACCGCGCCCATCATCTACTTAACCTGTATGGGAAACAACGAGCATATTGTTAAGGGGCTTATGGGCGGCGGAGATGATTACATCGTAAAGCCATATAACCTTGATGTGCTTTCCGCGCGTATCGCAGCACAGCTCCGTAGGCAGGGGCTTTCAGGGGCGGGGCGAATAGAGCTTCCGCCTCTTAGCATTGATTTGCGCTCGGCTAAGGTAACGCTAAGCGGCGAAAATATCCCGCTTGCGCAAAAAGAGCTTCAAATGCTAGCGCACTTGGTCAGCAACGCGGGACAGGAGTTTTCCGCAGAGGAGTTGTATCGAGCCTCTTGGGGAGAGCCGATCGGCTCCTATAAAAACACGGTAAAGACGCATATCTCAAACCTTCGCAGGAAACTAAAGCTCGATGACGGAAGTCCCTTCGAGCTATGTATGACTAGTAGCCGGAAGTATATGTTTTTGAAAGTGATGTTTTGATTAAACCCGCTCCAATGGAAGCGTAAAGCTGACGGCGGTGCCTTCTCCTAAGTTACTGCGTACGCTTATTTCTCCCCCGTGGGTCTCGATGATATGCTTACAAATATAAAGCCCAAGGCCCGTGCCTGTTTCCCGTCCGGCACGGGCCTTTTCTTCTTCTCCGTCATAGCTTTTGAACCGCTCAAACAAGTGCGGCAGGCGCTCCGGTGTGATGCCCTCCCCGGTATCGGCCACGGTCACAGTGACATATGAACCTACATCCTCGCACGAAATCCTAATCACGCCGTCGCGGGTATGCCTGGCTGCGTTAGAGATGAGGTTGACCAACACTTGGGATATACGGTTTTCATCGCAGACTACATTCGGAAGGTTTGCACCATGCTCAATTTTAAGCACATTGTTGTTCTTCGCGAACACCGGGTAATAGGTGTTAACTGTCCTTTGGATGATCGCGAAAATGGAGGCGGGGCGCGCATCCATCATCATGCGCCCTTCGTCAATGCGGACAGAGTCGAGTATCTGTGTAACCATCAGCGCCAAGCGGTCGGACTCGGAGGCAATGAGCTTCATGTTATTTTCCACCTCGCCCATCCCCGGCGTTTCTGCAAGGATCTTTTGGCTGTATTGCGCGTAGCCGCTCATAACCGTGAGCGGTGTTTTCAACTCGTGAGATACGTTGCCCAAAAACTCTGTTTTGAGCTTGCCCAGCCGCTGCAGCATGGCCTTTTCTTCCTCCACCACGCGGAGCAAATCGCGCTGCCGCTCCTGTTCCCGCTCCACAGGGTTTACCACTACACGGGCAAGATGACGCGATGCAAAGGGGAGCACAATGAGGAGGAGTATGGTGGCGAGCAAAGCTCCCATCGCCGACTGCCGCGCCGTTTTCGTCATGTTCGCAATGGTATTTCCGGTTTCGGTATCCATAAGCTGTCTAAGGCCTTCTGACGTCGCCAACGTTTGGATATTTGGCACAAACATGCCTACGCGGTAGTCCCCATCGCCAAACTGATACCAGGCAAGCAACATGCCATCGGCCCCTTTGGTGTAAGATGCGCCTGTCGCAAACTCGCGCAAATCCTTCTCAAAACTTCTGTCCGGAGCTTCACCCGCTTCATAAAGTTGCGTATAATAGCTGTCTGCCACGCCGAGGAAGGTTTGCATGTCCGTTCCGTGAGCATAAAACGCATCATCGATCAACAGAAACACCATTGCACCTTCCGCTTCAAGAAGATCGGGATAGTCGTAGGTGTTGTTGATGAAATCGTATGCCTCGCCTAAAAGCGCGTTCCAATCGGGCGTTTGTTGTTGTGCGGAAAGCTCTTCCAATCGATGGTCTAAAAGCTTTGCCTGCGACATCGCATATACCTGACGTACATACGTTTGTTGCTGGTAAAACGCCATTTCAACCATATGGTGCACATTGTCCGATAGCTGGCGGGCATCTTCACGCGAGCTTTGAAGCATATGCGTGAGCGTAATGGCAAAGCTGCCCATGCAAATCAGCACCGCCGCCAACGCAACCGCGAGCATAATCGTGAGCAGGCGGCCGCGAAGCTTAAGCCTGTCCCACATGCTTGCCTTTTTGATTTCTATATTTATTTCTTTGTTTCTCATGTTTAAAAGTATAGCACACAATTCATATAATGTTTATCTCCTCAACCTTCAAGTGTTTAGCCTGAACATTATCAGGTGCTCATTGTCGGCTACGTTACAGCTCAATCGCGCCAGGTAAGCATGAAACGGAAGGAACGTGCCAAAAAGACCGAGATGGCAACGCGCAAATTTAGAAGTCTGAAGTAACAAAATGATAAATATACCATACGAAAACGCCCTTCCGATTTCGGAGGGGCGAGTGTTATAGCGGGGAGTAGGGGGAAAGTTAAAGACTCTATTGCTCGGCAAACATTATTGGTAATATTACAATCTGTTTTTTCTGTATGGATTTGCGTTGAAGCGCCCTTTGAAAAACTACCTCAGCGAGCGGAGAAGCGGAACCGCGTTAGCTCGCCAACCCACAGCGTATTGGAAAACTGAATCAACTTGTCTTCCGCAAAATGGGTGGATTGTATGCGAAGGAGCGAAGCATCGTACGGCACAGACAAAAGCGGCGCTTCTTGCGCGTTTGCTTTGGTGGCTTCAATGATATTATCCACACGGGAAATGGTGTAGTTATAGCGGAGCTTAAGCGTGGCCGTAACACTGGTATCAATTAGGCCTTCTTCAACCAAACGCGGTACGTACAAGGCCGGGAACCACGCATGGTTGAGGCCGATGGGGTACCCGTTTTTTGAAAAGATGCGGCAGAGGTAAACAAGCGGAAAATTGGCCTCGTCCGCAGCGAATACTTCCGTTACGTACTGCGGCGGCTCGTGATCGAGGCGAAGCTCCAGTATGGTGCTTTGGTTTCGCAAATGCGGGGCGCGTACATCGCGAACGGAGGGAAGGTTTAAATCCTCCACAAAGGGCTTAGGACTTCCAATCAAATAAGCGCCCTTGCCTTGGTGCCTGGCAATGATGAATCGCTTTTCAAGTTCCGCCATTGCCTGACGGATCGTTACGCGGCTTACACCATACTCCGTGGAAAGCACGGGCTCCGAAGGCAGGCGGTCACCAATTTTCCATTCGTTTTTGTTGATGCGGCCCATCATATCGTTAAGGATCTGGTGATAGGCGGGAATGGGGGATGATTTGTCAATCAGTTCCTGTTTGCTGTTCATATTGCTGCCTACTTTATATTGTGTTATGTGGTCTATACAACCAGTCAAGTCAATTCCATTATAACCAAATCAGATACCCTGTCAATAAAAAACAAAAACAGGATATTGACAGCACGTAAACTTGTGTTATCATTAATACAAGCAAACAAGTTTTGGCGAATTCTGTTCAGTTCTGTAATTCGGGAGAGCCACATGAAAAAGACTTTGTTTAAAAAAATAGAACCATTTCTTTATTTGTTGCCCGCTTTGTTTTTTATTGTTCTCTTTACATACTACCCGTTTATCAACACGGTCGGCAAGAGCTTCTTTTTGACCAACTCCATGGGTGTGGTACGGGAATATGTAGGTTTGGAAAACTATACCCGCATTCTGCAGGACAAGGATTTCCTCGCAGCCGTAAAAAACACATTCATCTATGTGCTGACCTCCGTGCCGGCATCGATCGTCATTGCGCTTTTGCTCGCGTTGATCGCCAACAAAAAAACGCGCTCCTCCTCGGCTTATGAAACCATGTTTGCAATCACCATGGCGATGTCCACCTCGGTTTGCGCCATGATTTTCCAGCTGATCTACAATCCCTCCTTGGGCATTCTTAACGAGTTTCTCGGAACAAAAATCAGCTGGCTGACAGACAGCCGTTATACCTTATACTCCATCAGCTTCATATCGGTATGGATGAACATCGGTTACAACTTTCTATTCCTGCTGGCGGCGGTACGCGCGGTGCCCGACGAGCTTTTGGAATGCGCAAACATAGAAGGCGCAAACATGTTCAAAAAAACGACGCATATTATACTCCCCATCATCTCTCCCACGGTGTTTTTCCTGATCGTAAACTCACTGGCGCGTTCGATGATGATGTCGGGCCTTGTTATCATTTTGACCGACGGCGGGCGCAGCGGAACGGCTTCTACGATGATCTCCTATATGTATTCGCAGGCCGTGTTGGCTCAAAATTACAACAACGGCTTTGCGGCAGCCATTGTCGCATTCATCATCACATTCGTGCTGCTTCTCGTCAGCTTCTCCTTTGAGAAGAAGACCGTATACTACAAATGAGGGGAAAACGGCCATGAAAAACACTCAGGCGTTAAAGCTCAAAAAGAAGGCTTATTCCGGCGCGCATCAAGCTTTCGCTCTTGTCGTAGGCGCGGTGATTTTGCTGCCGATCATCTATTGCTTTTTCGTATCCTTCATGAAACCGACGCAGATACAGTCTATTCCACCTACCTTCTTTCCGCGGGAATGGACTCTTGAAAACTACAAGACCGTGTTTGAAACGACCACCATCGGCCGATTTATGCTCAACTCCCTAATCCTAGCCGGCGGCTCGAGCATCATCCGCATCATAACGGCAAGCTTGGCTGCATTCGCCTTTTCCTTTTTCAATTTTCGCGGCAAAAACATACTGTTTTTGCTGTGCCTCGGCACCATCATGATACCTATGGACGTCGTGCTGGTTACAAACTATCAAACCGTATCAAAGCTCGGTCTTATAAACTCATATCTTGGCATGATGAGTGTGTTCTGCGTTGCGGCAATGAACATTTTCATGATGCGCCAAAACTTTCTGACCTTTTCAAAAAGCCTGCAAGAGGCGGCGTATGTGGATGGGTGCGGCAACTTCAGGTTTTTCGTAAAAATCCTTATGCCCACCTCGCTCCCTGTGATGACCACGGTTTTCATTTCATCGTTTATCAGCACATGGAATACCTACCTTTGGCCGATGCTCGTAACGAACAAGCCCCTGATGCGTACGGTACAGATTGGCGTGACCATGCTCAACTATGAAGATGGCAATGTGTACGGGCCGATTATGGCAGCATCCATGCTGGTGCTTCTACCGACTGTTGCGGTATTTTTGATCTTCCGTAAGAAGATCGTCAGTGGAATGATGGGCGGCTCTGTCAAGGGCTAATCCCTCATAACATAAACACACAACACTAAGGAGGAAAACACATGAAGAAGATTCTGGCGATTTTACTTTCCGTATGGATGCTGGCTTCGCTGGCCGCGGGCTGCGCACCGAAGGAACCCGTAACGCCCGATCAGGGTGGCGCGCAGACGGCGGCTCCGGCCCCCGCCAACACCGCTGCTCCCGAAAACAACGTGATAGAACCCGTTACGATCCAGTTCTGGAACTCCGCAGAAGGCGCAATGGCCACTTCTGTTGAACACCTTGTGAACCTTTTCAACACCACGGTTGGCGCGGAAAAGGGTATTACCGTTGAATCCGTATTCCAGGGTGGCGACGTTGTAGAAAAGCTTAAGACGCTCGCGCAGGCCGGCGACTATAAAAACTTCCCGAACGTCGGCCAAATCTACGCTGCCGGCCTGTCCTCCGTGTTTAACATGGGCGATTCTCTGATGTACATGGACGACATCTATGCTTCGGGTGAATATGATATCACCGTCGCAAAAGAGGATATCCTCGATATCTTCGTCCGCTCCTATACCTACGAGGGCAAATGGGCGGGCATGCCGCTTAACGCCTCGACGCTTCTTATGTACTACAACATGGATGCGGTTCGCGAAGCCGGGCTCGACGCCGCTAACCCGCCTAAAACAATTGCCGAGCTTGCCGAGTGGACGGCTGCCTTAACCAAGAAAGCTGCCGACGGCTCCGTGGAGCGCTATGGCATGAACGTGCAAATTGACCGCTACGAGCTTGTGAACTTCCTTATGGGCATCAGCGATGGCGATTGCAACTTCATTGGCGATAACGAAGGCGGCCGTGCGGGCATGATGACCAAGCTTACCATCGGCGAGGACGGCTCTTTGAACAAGTTCCTCACGGAATGGGAAAAAGTGATTGCCACGGGCGGTTATAAGCCCGTCAACGACGATGAACGCGGCGAGTTTTTCAATGGCCTTTCCGCCATTAACTTTCAGTCCAGCGCACAGCTGACCACCATGATCAACGGTGCGGAAGGCAAATTCGAGCTTGGCGTAGCTCCGATCCCTCACGCTACTGCCGAAGATAAGGTAGGCGCGTCGGTAGGCGGCGGCTCCGTGTGCATGTTCAATGTGGGTACTGATGCGCAAAAGCAGGCGTCTTTTGAGTTTGTACAGTTCCTCGCCTCGCCGGAAAGCCAGCTCTATCTGTTCAAAAACAACGGTTACCTCCCTGTAAACAAGGCTAGCTACGAGCTTGACGAATACAAGGCCTACGTTGTCGAAGAACCCCGCGCGCAGGTTGCCGTGGATCAGCTTACCGTTTCTAACGCCGGCATGCAGGAACCGTTTGACCTTATCATGTCCGAGTTCAACGGCCTTGTAAAGAGCAACATGATAGAATTTGCCAACGGCAATATCACCAAGGAAGAGTGCGAACGCAACATTGTAGATGGTTTTAATGCCAAACTTACCGAGTATATTCGCGCCAACGGGTAACGCGAAACCCGTAAAGCAGGGGGGGGCGCCGACTGCGCTCCCCCATTTCCCAAAAAGGAGTTTGGCATGATTCGACTTGTAATCTGCGATATGGACGGTACGATTATCGGCAAAGATGAGCAGCTTCCCCAGGAGCTTCCTGCGCTGATAAGCGAGCTAAAGGAAAGAGGCATTCTCTTTTCAATTGCCACGGGCCGATCGGAAGCGTTTATGGAGCCTTTGATCCGTCGCATGGGCGTTGATGTTCCCTATGTGGCCTCCAACGGCGCAACCATTATGCAAAACGGCCAAGCACGGCTGCGCAAGCAGTTCCCAATCCATGAGGTGCGCCACATTTTGGAAATGGCGCAGGAAATGGGTATGTCGCTCGTGTTCACAAGCGGCGGAGCAGACCGTGTTATTAAGATCACGCCGTGGCTTATGAAGGAAGCGGACAAGCATGGCACAGCCTATGCGGCGGAACCTTTTGCCGAGGCGGAGTGGGAAAGCTACCGCGCCGAGAAGGTTTTGATTATGGACGAGGTGCGCGACGGGCGTATCAGCATCATCGAGGATATGTGTAAGGCCTCCCTTGGCGGAAGCTTTTGTTATGTGCGCTACCGTGACAAGGCGGTGGAGCTTATGGAAAAAAGCGCCAATAAGGCTGAAGGGATACGCGAAATCTTGGCCATGTTGCAGATTCCCGTTTCCGAGGTGCTTGTGATCGGCGATGACGACAACGACATTCAAATGTTTCAACTCGGGGCAGTATCAGCCGCTGTCGGAAACGCCTCGAAAAACGTCCTTCCCTATGTGAATTACCATTGTAAGGGAAATGAATTTGCGGGTGTTCAGGAAGCGATTCTTAAATATTGCGGGGTATAGGCCATGCGGTTATCCACTTCCACAAATATTTATTTCAACAGGCCGGGCGGAAACAAGATGAGCATTGTAGAGTCCATGCGTGCCTGCGCCGCTGCGGGCTACAGGGTGATGGACCTTAATTTTCTTGACTGTACGACCTTCCGCCTTCCGTTTGTAACGGATTGTTACATGAAGTGGACGGAGGAGATCGCGCTTGCCGCAAACGGGCTCCAAATCGAATTCAGCCAGGCGCATGCACCGTTTTATAATGTTTGCGATGCGAGTTTTCAGGACCGCGACTTTCTGGATAAGATGATTCTTCGTGCCGTGGAATGTGCGGGTATCTTAAAAATTAAAAACCTCATCATCCACGCAGGTACGGACTATGCCACGATGGAACTCGTTCGTGCCTCCAAACGGAAAAACCGGGAATATTTTCTTCCCGTGATTGAATATGCGCAGGCACATGGCGTATCTTTGGTATTTGAAAACCTTTGGGATATGAACATCCGCCCGCTGCGCCGCTATACGGGCAACGCTGAAGAGCTGGTGGATTTTGTGGACATGCTTGGTGCGCCAGTCGGCATTTGCTACGATACCGACCACGCTACGCTTATGGGGCAAAGCCATACGGAAAACCTTAAGCTGATTGGCAAACGGCTCGTTGCCACACATATTTCTGACTGTATTTCCATAGAGTGCGACCACATTCTTCCCTATTCGGGAAAGACGGATTGGGATGAGGTGACCTCGGCTCTTAAAAGCATTGGATATACGGGCGATTTCACCTATGAGATCCACCGCTATACGCAAAGCCTGCCGGATGCGCTCGTGCATTCGGCGCTCGTACACAGCGTAGCCGTGGGGAATCATTTGATTTCGCTCTGCCTTTAGATATCGATTTTTGGAGGAACAGACATGCAAAGCTATGACAATGCTATGAGAAGGCAGGTATACAGCCTTCCATCGCTAATCGAAGAACAATATCGGGACTTGGAGCCCAAAACAAGAAAGGTGCTTACCACGCCCGAAATTTTCTCCGTACAGCGCATTGTGCTGACGGGCTGTGGGGATTCGCATGCTGCGGCCATGGCGACCAAGTACACCTTTGAACGGCTGACGGGCATTCCCACGGAAGTGGTGCCCGCCATAGAGCTTGCGCGCAACTACGATGAACGACAGCTCGGTTTTGCGCCCCATAACCCCCTTGTGATTGCGGTGAGCAATTCCGGAAACGTCGCGCGCGTCGGCGAGGCGATCAAACGCGTTGTCAAGCATGGAGCGTTTGCGCTCGGCATTACGGGAAACGAGAATTCGCTCTTAGGCGAAAGCGCCTCGCGCGTTTTGCCGCTGAATGTGCCTCAGTTTGAATCCGCCCCGGGCACGCGGTCATATTTGGTTTCCGTTCTAGCGCTGCTTCTTATGGCAATCCGCATCGGCGAGGTGCGCGGCAGGTACACAATGGATCAAGCCATGGCGTACCGAAACGACATCCTTCGCCAAGGCGTGCTTTTAGAGGAAATGCTCCCCGCTATGGACGCATCCATGTATAAGCTTGCCGACAAGTGGAGGGGTATGGAAGCCTTTGACTTCATCGCAAGCGGCAGCGATTACGCCGCCGCGTTTTACGGGCACGCCAAGGTGTTTGAAGCCATGGGCAAATACGCTATGTGCGTCAACACCGAGGAATGGCTGCACTTGAACTTCTTCATGCGCCGCTTCGACAAAATAGGTACCGTTGTGATATGCAATTCGGAAAATCCAGCACTTAGCCGCACAGCGGAACTTGTCAGCCATTCGGCAAAAGACCTCAACCGCTCCACGCTCGTTGTTTCCGATGAACTTGCGTTCCCGCTCAATGGGGCGGAGCATGTTGCCGTACCGAAAAGCGGCTTTGCGCAAACGGGCGTGTTGACGCAGTTCGTGCCCCTCGCACTTTTGGCGGGCTACATCGGCGAGATGATCGGCGAGAAGGATGGGCGCGGCTGCGAGGGCAACTGGAGCTTTTGTACCGGTGGCGCGGCCATAAAAAACAGCGAGATCATCGTTTTATAGGAGGCGCTATGTTAAAGAACTTTAAGCTTCAAACGCAAGAACGGGATGTGGTATCCCTTACGGAGGAGATTAAGGCGTTCGTTGCGGAAAGCGGCGTGCAAGAGGGGCTTTGTGTGGTCATGATACCGCACACCACCGCAGCGCTTACCATCACCTCGTTTTGGGATCCCAATGGGTTTTTGGATTTGCAGGATGAGGTCTGCCGCCTTGTTCCTACGCGGGTCGATTTCAAGCATCAGCACGACACGCCGCAGGATGCTGCGGGGCATGTAAAATCATCCTTGATCGGCACTTCTCTCACGTTGATCGTTCACGAAGGAAAGCTTCTTTTGGGGCACTCCCAGGGTGTTTATTTTATGGAGTTCGATGGCCCGCGCAGCCGTGAATATTTCGTAAAGCTGCAAGCCGACGCAAACGGCGTCGCCTCTTAATCGAACAAAGAAGGATGGACGTAATGAGAAAGGTCATTTTAGATTGCGATCCCGGCATGGATGACTCCATGGCAATCGTCATGGCGGCAAAGTCAGAGGCGCTAAAGCTTCTGGCCGTTACGACGGTGAGCGGCAACTATCCCGTAGAGGTAACAAGCCGAAACGCGCGGAAGGTGCTTGAAATGCTTTCACGCACGGATATTCCCGTGGCGCGCGGCATGGCACACCCCATGGTTCGTCAAAGCCCCAAGGACCCCTTTACGCACGGTGCCGACGGTCAGGCGGAAAACAATCTTCCCGAACCGAAAACACCGCTTTCAGCGCTCCATGCAGCGGACTTAATCATAGAGCTCGTTACGACAAACCCGGGCGAAGTGGCAATTTTGTGCACAGGCCCGATGACCAACCTGGCGATGGCAATCACAAAGGCGCCTGAGATCGTACCGATGATCGAATCTGTCATTGCCATATCCGGCGCGTTCGGCTTAAATGAATACGCCTTTTTGAATGCGACGGGCGACACCCCGCAAAGCGAATGGAACGTGTACGTTGACCCAGAGGCGGCGGACATTGTTTACCGCTCGGGTGTAAAGCTTGTGGCGCTCGGGCTGGATATTGCGACGCATTTTTTAGTAAATTTTTCGGAAGCGCAGATTGCCGCTTTTGCGGCAAGCGACCGCGAAGAGGCACGCTTTTTGAGCCGCGCAATCCGCTTTGTGAACGACAGAGGCTTTGAGGCCTACTGCACCATCATCGATTGCATGGCGGTCGGTTACGCAATCGACCCCACACTCGTCAATACAAAGGCATACCGCGTCGGCGTAGAAACAAAAGACGGGCTTACGCTCGGCATGACGGTGCGCGACGGCCGCCACCACCATGTGTGGGAGCAGCTCCCGCTTGTAAACGTCGGCATTACCGCGGACCACGGCAGGTTCTTGCAGCTTTTGAGCGAGCTTACCTTGCAATAACTTGGAGGCACAGACTGTGAAAAGAGAAGAAATAATCTACATTGCGGGCCCTGAGTGCTTTTATAAAAACGGCATGGAGCTGCTCAATGCCATGCGGCGGCTTTCGGAGGCGCAAGGCTTCCAAGTTTCGCTGCCAAATGACGTTCCGCTTAAGCTTGACCAT
>JAEZGQ010000014.1 GCA_023416895.1 Bacillota bacterium
GCGGCAGACAACCTCACCATCGTAAAGGCGCTCAAGGCCGTCGGGCGCGAGGTGCTGTTTGCGGCGCTCGTCCCGGACGAAGCCGTAAAATGGCTGGCGCAGCGCGGCAAAAAGCTCGGCTCCCCCATTTCTGAAAAAAACGCCCATTACCTTGTGAACCTGACGGGTACGGATATGACGGTTCTTGCCGGTGAATTCGAAAAAGCCGCCGGTTTTGCGGGCGAAGGCAACGAGGTGACCCGTGCGGCGATCGACGCCGTGGTAACGCCGAGCCTTGAAAGCGATACGTTTCGCATCATCAACCTGCTTGCCGACGGACGCAAGGAGGAAGGCTTCGCAGCCTTAAAGCGGCTTTTGGAAAGCGGTTCGAGCACAATGGGCCTTGCTACGCTCTTTTCTAGGCGCATGCAAACGATTTTGAAGGCGCGAATGCTCATTGACCGTGGCGTAAAGCGCGCTGACGCTGCAAAGGCGCTCGCTCTGCCCCCCGCTTCCGCGCAGCGCAATTACGACTTTGCTTCACGCTTCCCTTATGCAAAGATCGCGCACATCGCCAAGGCGTTTTCGGATGTTGGCTTTTTGAACAACTCCGGTGCCATGCGCGACACGCAGGCACTCGAACTCGCGTTTTTCCAATACTTTGTTCAGTAGTTATAGAATTGTGGAAAAGGAGCATGCCATGCTTGAATTCAAATACGACACGCAGCTTTTGATCGAAGGAAAAAATCTCTCCGAAGATGCCGTAAACGACTACATCACAGCCAACATCGAAGGCGACTGCCTGCTTGCCGTGGGCGACGAAAGCCTAGTGAAAATTCACTTCCACACCAACACGCCGTGGAAGGTGCTTGAATATTGCGCCTCCCTGGGTGATATTTTCGATATCGTGGTAGAAAACATGGATCGTCAGGAAAACGGGCTGCACGGGTAAGCATAGTGCGCCAAGCCAAAGGGGGCATTTATGGAAATCAAGCCTGCAAAGCAGCTGCTTTCCCCGCTTGGAAGTCTCCTGCTTTTTTTTACCGGTTATTTCGTGATTTGGTATTTGGCTAACAGCTTTTTGGTTCGTGTTGTGCAGGGATATGGCGCCAGCCTTATCATGACTGCCACAGTGGTGCTTTTCACGCTCTTGCTTTGCCGATTGGGGCGCATCCCCCTACGCGAGTTCGGTTTAAGAAAGGAGCGTATCGGCTTACAGCTTATTTACGGATCGTGTTTGGCGGCTGGGCTGCTTGTTATTTTTATCGGTGGAGCCACTCTAATTGGTGCTGCGCCGCATGAATACTTAGGAGCCGCCACTCCAAACGAACCGATGCTTTTCATCAACCTCCTCTATTACATTTTTATCATCGGCACCACGGAGGAGTTTATTTTTCGCGGTTATATGCTGCGCATTTTAAGCGACCTTACAAAGTCTCCCGTTTGGGGCGTCATTCTTTCCTCGCTTATCTTTGGAAGTGCACATTATTTGGGCAGCGGTAGCCTACTTCAGGTATTTTTCACGTTTCTTATAGGGCTTGCGCTTGCTTTTCCAAAGCAGTACCTTAAGCACTGCACCCTTCTCTCCGTAATCATCGCCCACGGCCTTTACAATGTGGCTTTGGAATTCATTCGCTGGTTTTACTGTTAAACACAAAGGATAAATCTCGTTGCCTAAAGCACTCCAGCCGCCTGATGCCGAAGAAATATCGGAAAACATGTATCGGCAGGAGAACGGTCTACACGGGTAAGAAAGGGATAATTTGGCACAGTTAGAATATCGAAACCTTGACATAAGCAAAATCAACCGCGAGCTTTTCGCCCGTTTTGAGCGCCGCCAAGCTGTAACAAGGTGCTGGCGAAAGATTGACGGCGAATGGATTTTAAAAGAAATCAACTTCGTTGATGAATGGAATGAAGATGAATATTCTGAATTGATCACCCGTCTCAAAAGCATAGCTCTTGAAGGCGGGTTTGTGTTTGGTGCATTTTCTGACGGCTTTTTGAAAGGTCTTGTTAGCGTAACGCCAAACCTTTTTGGAAACCATCGGCAATACCTCGACCTATCGGAGCTACACGTATCAGAAGATATGCGAAATTTGGGCATCGGCAAACGGTTGTTTCTCGAAGCTGCCGCTTGGTCCAAGAAACATGGCGCAAAAAAGCTTTATATCTCGGCGCACTCCTCTGAGGAAAGCCAAGCTTTTTACCGTGCGGTAGGCTGTGTTGAGGCGCTTGAGTACGATGCCGCACACGTCGAAAAAGAACCGTGCGACTGTCAAATGGAATATGTTTTATAGCGGATAGAAATGTCGCGCATGGATGTTAGATAAGGTCTGTACAAAATAGGCACAATGCCTATTTTTGTGCTAAAAACGCCTTAACGCAAAGAAACCAACCTTACGGCTGGCTCTCTACAAAAACCGATGTTGCGCTAAAAAAGCTCCGTTATTTGGCGGCGAGCTTTTTGGCGAGTTGCGCCTTTTTGCGGTTCGCCGCGTTTTTATGGATAACGCCCTTTGCGGCAGCCTTGTCCACGGTGCTCACGGTCTGCACGAACGCCTTTTCGGCGGCGGCCTTATCGCCGTTTGCAACTACGGCATCAAAGCTCTTGACGGACGTTTTAACCTGCGAAGAGATCATACGATTGCGAAGATTCTTTTTTGCGGTAATACCCACGCGCTTTAAAGCGGACTTGTGGTTTGCCAAAACAATTCACTCCCTGTCTTTTTAATCGAACATTGTGCATTATAGCATGGAAAAATGCGCATTGCAAGCATAATCCCGCGAAACACAGAGCATTTTTTACAAATAGCACGCCCACCTTGCGGCAATACTAGTTTTACGGAATTTTCAACGAATTGTCAAGGAGATTTTTATGCCGAACAACATTTATACAGACCTTGCAATGGAGGCGCGCGAGCTTCACCCTGAACTGCAAGGCGTAGTGGAGGAAAACGACGAGCGCCCGGGCATTGCAATTTCTCGTATCAAGGTGGAGACCGAAGCGGCTGCGAAGGAAATCGGCAAACAAATTGGCACCTATGTTACGCTTGACGCGCCCGATCTCGGCTGTCGGCCGCTCGACCTTTTTGAAGAACTGTCGAAAGCCCTTGGCGACGAGCTAAAAGCCATGCTCAAGGATTTGAAAAAAGACGCTACGGTGCTTGTGGTTGGGCTTGGCAACCGCTCCATCACGCCGGATTCCCTCGGCCCTGCCGTAGCGGAGCTTGTGTTTGTGACGCGCCACATCACCGAATTCTTGCCGGACGCACTCCCCGGCCCTGTGCGTTCGGTATGCTCCGCCGCGCCCGGCGTGCTCGGCGTGACCGGCATTGAAACCATGGAGGTGGTGCGCGGCATCACCGAGCATGTAAAGCCCGATCTTATCATTGCCATCGACTCGCTTGCGTCGCGCCGCGCCGCACGCATCAGCACCACACTTCAAATAACGGATGCGGGCATTAGCCCCGGCAGCGGCGTTGGCAACGCGCGCGCCGGCCTTAACAAGGAAACCTTTGGCGTGCCCGTGATCGCCATCGGCGTGCCGCTCGTGGTTTACGCCTCCACCATTTCGCAGGATACCATAAGCCTCATCGCCGACGAAACCGGGCTTCACCGCGACGAGGAACGATTAAAGGAGCTTGCCGAAAAGGTCATCAGCGAAAAAATCGGCACGCTCATCGTTACGCCAAAGGACATCGACATCATCGTAAAGGATATGGCACGCATCCTTGCGGACGGCATCAACCTTGCGCTGTTCGATGCCTCTTACGACGAGATCCGCATGCTCGTTGCATAACCCCTCGCCCTCTTACATACCTATGATGCAGGAGGGCTTGTCATATGAAAAAAGGGCATTTACGGCGAAAAGGCAAGAATATGCCGGCCATCCTTCAAGGTCGTGGCGCGCGCATCGCGTCCGTTGCTGCAATCGCTCTGCTCGCGTTTTTCCTGCTGCTGCAAAGCACACTCTACTGGGGCGGCAACACGCAGGCGGGGCGCGAGCTTTTGTCGTTCCAGCTTCCGTTTTTGTATGGCGTACCAAGCGACGCGGCGCTTCCCGAAGACGAAGCGGAGCATGATGCTACGCAGAGCAACGACGCGCAAGTCCCCATTGAAGTGGAACTGACCGACTTTGATGAGGGCGTGAGCGATGAGATTCGCCTCGAGCTTTTGAACGTTTCTACACCCGAAACCATCAGCCTTTCGGGTACGGAACCGCGCGTGCTCATTTACCACACGCATACCACCGAGGCGTATACGCCAACACAGAAATATCCTTACGTAGCCTGCGGCGAATGGCGCACCCGCCAGAATGACCGCAACGTGGTTGCACTCGGCGAAAAGCTCACGCAGCTTCTGTCACAAAAATACGGCATTGCGACTTTGCACGACACGACGGACCACGAACCGCCTAGGTTGAATACCGCCTACGAGCGCTCGCTTGTTACCATGCTAAAATACAAAGAGCAATACCCCTCGCTCACCATGTTCATTGACATTCACCGCGATGCTTACGGTTCAAGCGCTTCAGGCGGGAAGGATTATGTGGTCATCGACGGCAAAGAGGTTGCGCGGATGATGTTTGTTGTGGGCACGGGAGAAGGCGCCACCGGCACCGGTTACGACGAAATGCCGGACTTTGCCTCCAACTACGCGCTCGCCAAAAAAATCAGCGAGCGGCTGGCGCAATTTGATTCGCGCCTTGTACGTGAAATACGCGTAAAGAAAGGCCGCTACAACCAACATGTGTCAAGCCAATGCTTGCTGGTTGAAATCGGCCACAACGCCAACACCTTCGAGCAGGCGCAAAACGCCGTTGACTATCTCGCGCAAGCCATTGCAGACGTTGCGGGCGTAGAATACGAACAGGCGGACTCGGTGCAGACCATTTACCAGTTCACACCCTAGCACCTTTGAAACGCAAAAAATACTTGGTAACGTTGCTTACCGGTAATTGAAAAGCCACTTTTTGTAAACCTTTTTGGGGTTCGGGGCCAAAGCCGCGGATTCTAATTTCGCGGGCGGGGGCATGCACGTCGCTCGCGTTAAGCCTTGCATCGCAAGGCTTTCTTTTCAGGAAACGCAGCCCTCAGCGGGAGACGCTTCAGACACTTGGCCTGCGGGCCATCACAGGCGCTTCCTGCAATTCTCAAAAAGTGACACAAGGCACTTTTTTGACACTTTAAAAAGCCGCCGCCCCATGCGCATTATGCCTTGGCGCGGCGGCCTTTGCATGGTAAACTTTAGGAAATATCAATCATCGTTTGTTGGAGGCGCTCATGAGCGTACACCTTTTTACAAAAAATACCAGCTATATCCTCGACGTACTGCCAAGCGGCCATTTGAGCCTTGTTTACTACGGCAGGCGCATCCGCGAACGGGAGGACTATTCCGCGCTCATTGAAAAGCGTGCCACGCCCTATGGCACGATGGTCGCGTACGCGCGTGATAAAGACGCGTTTGGGCTCGATGACGCATGCTTGGAGTGTTCCTCCTACGGCAAAGGGGATTTTCGCGAAGCGTGCGTGGAAGTTCTCTTGCCCGACGGTTCGAACACGGCGGATTTTACCTTCGTTTCACACAGCGTGCTCTCGGAAAAGCCCACGATGGAAGGCCTCCCTTCCGCCTACGATCCGGACGGCATGGCGGAAACGCACCTTTTTGAGCTTGCGGACAGTGTCTTGGGGCTTACGCTTAAGCTTTTTTATACCGCATTTTATGAAAGCGACGTGATCTGCCGCAGGATGGAGCTTGTAAACCACTCTGGCGCGCAACTTCTTATCAAGCGTGCAATGAGCATGCAGCTTGATTTGCCGCAAACGGATTTTTCGCTTATCACCTTTACGGGTGCGTGGGCACTCGAGCGCCAGCGGCAGGAAAAGCCGCTTTCCACAGGCATCTACGTAAACGATACAAAAACAGGTCTTAGCAGCGCGCGGGCAAACCCCTTCATCATGCTGCGTCAAAACGGCGCGACAGAGCACGCAGGCGGCGTTTACGCCTTTAACCTTATTTATAGCGGCAACCACGCGGAGATCGTTGAGGTAACGCACGAAGGGAAAACACGCGTGCTCTCCGGCATCAACCCCGCCACTTTCCTTTGGACACTCGAAAACGGCGAAAGCTTCTCTACACCCGAGGCGGTTATGACCTATTCGCACGAAGGGCTCAATGGCGCTTCTCAGCACATGCACCGTTTTGTGAATCGCCACATCGTGCGCGGAGTTTGGAAAAATAAGGAGCGCCCCATCCTTATGAATACATGGGAGGGTTGCTACTTTGACTTTGACGAACACAAGCTTATCGCTATGGCAAAACAAGCCGCAAAGCTCGGCATCGAACTTTTCGTGCTGGACGACGGCTGGTTTGGCGAACGAAACGACGACAAACGCGCCCTTGGTGACTGGTTCGTCAACAAGAAAAAGTTGCCGCACGGGCTTGACGGGCTTCAAAAAAAGCTCAAGGCGCTCGGGCTCGATTTCGGGCTCTGGGTGGAGCCAGAAATGGTCAACGAGGACAGCGAGCTTTGCCGCACTCATCCAGAATGGGCCGTGAAGCTTCCTAACCGTGAAGCTACGCTTGGGCGTACCCAGTTGGTACTCGACCTTACCAACGAGGCTGTTCGCAAGTATTTGATTGAAACGATGAGTGCGGTGTTTTCAAGCGCTGAGATTACCTATGTAAAGTGGGACTGCAACCGCAATTTTTCAGACATGTACACCCCTACGCTCCCGCCAGCGCAGCAGGGCGAGTTTTTCCACCGTTATGTACTGGGGCTTTATGAGGTGTTTGACGCGCTTACAAAGCGCTTCCCGAACATCCTATTTGAGTCGTGCGCCTCAGGCGGCAACCGCTTTGACCTAGGAATGCTTTGTTACATGCCGCAAACCTGGGCCAGCGACAACACCGACCCAATCTCCCGCCTCACCATACAGGAAGGCACAAGCTACGGTTACCCATTGAGCGTCATCGGCGCGCATGTTTCGCAAAGCCCGCATTCCCCAACGCTTCGCGCGACTTCCGTTGAAACGCGTTTCAATGTTGCGGCGTTTGGCGCGTTTGGCTATGAGCTCGACCCGACGGAGCTCACCCCGTTTGACAAAACGTGTGTAAAACGGCAGATCGAGTTTTATAAAACGCACCGGAGGCTATTTCAGTTCGGCACGTTTTACCGCATGGAATCCGCCTTTGAAAGCAACCGCCCTGTATGGGCTGTGGTGAGCGACGACGGGCGCGAAGCATTTGCGGGCTTTTACCAATTTACCGCTTCGGCAACACACGCACACGACGTACTTCGCGTGAACGGGCTCGATCCCGATGCGCTTTTTGAGGTAAAAAACCGCCCACAGTACATCAGCGTAAAAACCTTCGGCTCGCTCATCAACCACATAAGCCCAATAAAACTTTCAGGCGAAGGACTTCCGCTCATGCTCATCGCGCGGCGCTACATGTTTCCTGTCAACGAGGAACGTTACCTCATCGGCGGCGACGCGCTTTCCTACCGCGGTGTTTCTTTAATGCAGCAGTTTGCAAGCACCGGCTACAACGAAAATGTCCGCGTTTTGGGTGATGGCGGTTCACGCCTCTACCACATCAAGGCGGTGGATTGAACCTTCTAGACCGAAACTCCATGTTTTTGATATTGTACGCCTCGCGGCTTTTGTCACAAAAATTTTTCATAGCAGCCGATGTTCGATTTGCATTGACGCTTCAAATCCATTACAATGAAGATACAGGCATTATCGCGCCGTTTTTTTGATACCCGGCGCGTTTTGCGTTTCCTATGGCATCTGGCAATTGCGGCGAAACAGCCCAATGCGAGTGATTCAAGCGCGTATTTCGCGTTACGTTTATGATGGGGGCATCATGGGAATTGTTTTGGGAGCAAGGCTTGCGACGATTGCCGATATGCTCGGCCATTTCGATACCGTTGCAGACATCGGCTCTGACCATGGCCGCCTTGCAGTAGCGCTTTTGCAGCAAAAAAACGCAACCCGCGTAATCGCGAGCGACATCAGCGCCCTTTCTTTAAATAAGGCGCGAGAGCTTTCTGCAAATTGCGGCGTGGAAGCACAGATTGATCTTCGCGTGGCGGACGGTCTGAGCGGGCTTACAAAAGGCGAAGCCGACGCGCTCGTTATTGCGGGCATGGGCGGCGCGCTTATCGCAAGCATCCTTGCAGCCTCGGTCGAAATTGCAAGGAGCGCAAAGCGCATCGTGATGCAGCCCATGCGCGGCACGGAGGATTTGCGCTTTTATTTGCACCACAACGGCTTTCGCATTTTGGACGAGCGTATCGTGCACGAAGCGGGCAGATATTATCAGCTCATTGCGGCCTGTAGCGGCGAGCCGGAGCCGATTCCCGCGTGGTTTCCGCAGGGCGTTTACACCTACGGCTGGGTAACGGCTCAGAAGCGCGACCCTATGCTCCTCCCTCTGCTTTTAAAAAACAGAGCCGGGCATTTGAAGCGTCTTGAACGGGCACAAAAGGCCGGTGCATCACCCGAAACGCTTTTGAAAGAGCTTCAAAAGCTCGATTTACTCATTGGACTCATGGAGGGTTGCCATTGAAAACCTACGATTGGATTTCCATACTTGAAACGGTCGCACCGCCAACGCTTGCAATGCAGGGCGATAATGTTGGGCTTTTGATCGGCACCACGCGCACGCAAATCAAAAAGGTACTCGTGGCGCTTGATTGCACGCTTGATACCGCCGAGGAGGCCGTGGAATACGGCGCAGACCTTTTGTTGACGCACCACCCCATTTTTTTTGAACCTGTACGCCGTATCGACCCCTACTCCCCCGATACCGCCGCCGCTTACGTTCTTCTTCGCGCGGGCATCGGCCACTATGCGGCTCACACCAACCTGGACGCCGCGCCTGGCGGTGTAAACGATTGTTTGTGCGAACGTCTTGGCATTTTAAACGCGGCTCCGCTGCCGCCGCATGACCTTGGTAGGATTGGCACGGTAAATGACGGACTCACCTTAAGTGCGTTTGCGGCTTTTGTGGAAAAAGAGCTTAACACCACGGTTCGCTTTTGCGGCAGCACCGATGCCGCGGTTAAAAAAGTAGCTGTCATAGGCGGCTCGGGCGGCAGCGACGTGCGCGACGCGCGCCTTGCAGGCGCCGATACCTTTGTTACGGGTGAATTGAAGCACCATCAGGCGCTCGATGCGCTTAGCCTCGGCCTACAGGTGATTGAGGCCGGCCATTACGAAACCGAACAGGTTGTGCTTATGCCGTTGATAAAACGTTTACACGACCTGACCAATGATGTAGAATATAAGTTGGCACGCTCCGAATCAGCACCTCTGAGAGGGGTAAGACCAACATACAGGAGGTAGATTGCATGAACAAACTGGAAGCATTGTTGCGCTACCACGAAGCGGAGCTTGCGCTTGACAAACTGGAAACCCGCATCAAAACCTCGCCTGAGCGCCAAAAGCTCAACAAGCTGTACGGCTTTTTGTCCGAGCAGCAGGCGCAGATCAACGGCATCCGTACGCAGCTTGAAGCACGCAACGCAAACGTATCCAAGCTCACTTCCCATTTTGATGAGCTGCAAAAGCAATACGAGCTTGAGCTGAGTGAGATTGCCATCATGGAAAACGACGAGCAATGCACCGCCGCAGAAATGGCGGAGTCCCGCAGAGCGCTCGAAACGCTCCTTGAGCAGATCACAGCCGCCAGGCGCGACCTGTATGATACCCTTTCGTGGATCGAAAACGCGTCCGGCGAATACAAGGAAACCTACGCCCGCGCCGGCAAGGCGAAAAAGGAATACGACGAGCTTCGCGTGCAGTGCGATGAGCTCTTAAAATCCTCCCAGCCGGAAGTAGACGCCGCCAAAGCGGTGGTTGAAACCGCAAAAAAAGATGTGGACGATGCGCTTTTGAAAAAGTATGCGCTCGTAAAATCCCACCACGCGAACCCTATTGCCAAAGTGGAAAACAACCAGTGCAGCGGCTGCAACATGTCGCTCCCCACCACCGTGGTCAAGCGCGTTTCCTCAGGCTTAGAGCTTGTGGAATGCGAAAACTGCGGCAGGATTTTGTACACATAACCATTTAAAAAAAACGAGTAAGACAGGTGGCCGCATACGGCTTGTCCGCATGAGGAAAGTCCGAGCTCCATAGGGCAGGGTGCCGGATAACGTCCGGTGGAGGCGACTCCAAGGAAAGTGCAACAGAAAGATACCGCATCGGCTTTGCCGGTGTAAGGATGGAAAGGCGAGGTAAGAGCTCACCGGCGGCTTGGCGACTTGACCGCCCTGTAAACCCCACCCGGTGCAAGATTGGAATGAGAGCACAGGCAAGCTCGCTTGCCGAAATGGCTGCCCGTCACGCTCTCGATAATCGCTTGAGCCTGTCGGCAACGACAGGCCTAGATAGATGGTCACCCATAGACAGAACTCGGCTTACGGCTTGCTCGTTTTTTGACCGCCCGGCGATAGAAATCGTCGGGCGGTTTTATTATCCCCAAAGTGACTGTCCTTTGAGCAAGACACGACTTTACCGAAAGCGCCTTGCATTTCCGTGCGGCAAATAGGAAGGCCACGAAACCTTACGGTTTCCCTCCGTTTTGACGCGCATGTCGTCAAACCCCGACAAAAGCCAAGGAACAATCCACCTTGCCCCCTACCTTGCACTGCAAAGCATGTTCCGTCCAAAAGGCGCATAGCCATATACAAACGAGTATGTTAGGAGGCATATATATGGAGTATGCACGGCGCAGGAACCGCCGTAGGCGTCGCCGCGGCGGCGACGAAGGAGGGGCGGGCCGCGCGGTGGTCGCGCTTTTGATGGTAGCCGCCATCGTATACCTTGTTTCCGCTTCCGCAGCGGGCGAATGGATTGCCCAAAAAGTGATTGCACCCGTAATTGAGGCCTTCTCCGGTGGCAAAACGACAGACGATGGCGGTGAGAACACCGACCTTAGCGCCGAGCAGTCCGCTCCCCCGTCCGGCCCCTCCGAAGTAAGCCTTACAACGGAGAAGAATTCCGTCAGCACAGAGGTCACGTTGCCTGCCGTTACCTGTTATATGCTGCAAATGGGCGTATTCTCCACGGAACAAAACGCCTCCACGCAGGCGGAGCTTTTGAAAACCATGGGCGGCGGCGGCTACGTGCTGCAAGACGGCGACCGATACCGTGTGCTTGCGGCGGGTTATACCACGCAGGAAAGCGCCGAGGAGGTGCGCGACAGACTTAAGGCCGAAGGCGTGGACTGCATGGTTTATACGCTTACTAGCGCTGCCGCAAACTTCCGCGTCACCGCGCCTGAAGATCAGCTTGAAAGCGTGAAAAGCGGCTTCGGCGCGCTTGCGCAGGCACAGAAGTCCTTAAGCAGCACCGCAATGATGTTTGATGCCTCCACCGGCAACGTAGACGAGGGTAAGGAAACCTGCGCCAACATCGCCAGCACGCTCAAATCCGGCATGGAGGTTTTGGAAAGCTACAGCGATTCCGGCAGCGAAGTTTTATCAAAGCTTTTGGCATGCTATGCCGCGTATGAAGACGGGCTTACCGCCCTTGCCACGAGCGACGCGCAAACACTGGTAGCTTTTTCGACGCAAATCAAGTATACTCAATTATATCTTACACATGAATACTTTAAGCTGATGGAGGCCTTTGGCTCCGTCGCATAAAACAAGAGGCCGTAAATGAAACTATCCGATGTAGCGCGTACGCTGGACGCGCAGGTACTGTGCGGGGAAGCTCTTCTTGATCAGGTCGAGGTTGACTACGCCTTTGGCGCGGATCTGATGAGCGACGTGCTTGCTTTTGTAAACGGCAGAACGCTGTTTTTAACGGGCATGGTCAACCAGCACACGCTTCGCACGGCTGACGTATTGGACATTCGCTGCATCGTTTTTGTGCGTGGCAAAGAAGTACCGCCGGAAATCTTAAGCATGGCACAAGCATACGAAATGATTCTTTTACATACCGACAAAACGCTTTTTACCGCCTGCGGGCTCCTCTACAGCGCCGGGCTTCGCAGCTGCGCTAAGGTTTAGCGGCATGTCAGCTGTACTTTACAAGGAGGCGTACCTTGTGGAACGCGGCAGGTTTGACACCGCGGGCGAAGCTTCTGCAAAAATAAAGCGCACGCTAAAAAAAATGGGCGTTTCCCCCGCGATTATCCGCGAGGTGGCCATCGCCTCTTACGAGCTTGAGCTGAACCTTGTGATCCACTCGCTGGGCGGCTCGCTTACGCTTGAAATCACCGGGGACATGCTGCGCCTTGTCTGCGAGGACTGCGGGCCGGGCATCCCCGACATTCCGCTTGCGATGACGGAAGGGTACTCGACCGCTTCCGAGGCGGTGCGCAACATGGGCTTTGGCGCGGGCATGGGGTTGCCTAACGTAAAGCGGCACAGCCACGTTTTTTCCATACAGTCCGAGGTTGGGATAGGCACAGTCATAAACGCTGGTTATCATCTCACTTAGGCCGGCTGATTTTAGATTTTTACATTTGATCAAACATTTTCATGCGCTTTATCAGGCGCCGCGAAGCATGAGCTCGCTGAAACGTTTCTCATGGAGGAGGTTCGCGATGTACAAGCATTCCGTACGGCTCGACAAAAGAAAATGCGTAGGCTGCACCAGCTGCATCAAGGTCTGCCCCACCGAGGCCATCCGCGTGCAGATGGGCAAGGCAAAAATTATGGAGGACAGCTGCATCGACTGCGGGCGTTGCATCACCGCCTGCCCGCACCATGCGATGATCTCCGTTACCACGCCGCTTGCCGCGATGGCGGATCATAAGTTCAACATCGTGGTGGTGGCAAGCACATTTTATACCCAATTTCAAACCATTGCAGCGCCCGAAGAAGTTTACAGCGGGCTTTATTCGCTTGGGTTTGACTCCATTTACGAAGAGGCACGAGCTTCGGAAATCCTCGCAGAGGCGCTTCGTAAGCACTTGCGGAGCGAAAACGCGATTTTCCCCGTCATCTCTACAAGCTGTCCGGTTATCCCGCGGCTGGTGACAACACTCTACCCAAATCTCATCGACAACCTCTCTCCCTTCCTTCCCTCCAACGAGATCGCCGCGCGCATTGCAAAAAATGAATTTTGCGAAATGTTTGAGGTTGACGCTTCGGAAGTGGGCGTTTACTACATTTCCCCCTGCTCGGCGGAAATGGCGCATGTACGCGCGCCGTTGGGCACCAAAAAAAGCACAATCGACGGCGTGTTTTCCGTGCGTGATGTGTACGCGAAACTTGTGAGCATCATCGAAAGCAGCAAAACCAAAGGCCCCGTATGTACCATTCCCTACCCTGCGGGCGCGTTCGGGCTCGGCACGGCGGTGGTGGGCGGGCTGTCAAGCGCGGTGGGTACGGAGCATTACCTAGCCGTAGACGGCATCGACAACGTATGCCAATGTTTGGAAGAAATTGAAAACGAAAGAATCACGGGGCTTCACCTTCTTGAGCCGCTCACCTGCAGCGGCGGCTGCGTGGGTGGGCCGCTTAACTTTGAAAACCAGTTCGTCGCCAAAAACCGTTCGCGCCGCATTGCCAATTCGCAGCCGCGCCTTGATTTGGAGCATGACGAGCACGTTCAAAAATACGTCGGCTCCTCGCTCATCCGCTACGACGAAGCGTTTGAACCGCGCAGCATCTTGCGTCTGAGCGACGATGTTGCCGAAGCCGCGCGCATGATGGAGAAGCTCGAAGAAGTCAACCGGCAGCTTCCCGGGCTCGACTGCGGCTCCTGCGGCTCCCCCACCTGCCGAACCCTTGCTGAGGACATCGTGCGAGGGTATGCCGTGGAGATGGACTGCATTTTTAAGCTGCGCGACAAGGTGCGCATCATGGCGCAGGAAATGGTGGATCTTGCAGGCGCGCATAAGCGCGGCTGATTCCCGTTTTATTCTTTTTCGGAGGGCATTCTATGACGGTAAAAGAGCTTGCATCCTTGATCGAAGGCGAACTGTTACGCCCCGAGGGCGGTGAAAACGAAGTAACCTGCGGCTATGCCTGCGACCTTTTGAGCTGGGTGATGGCAAACGGCAAACAGGGCTGCGCATGGGTCACCATCCAAACGCACATGAACGTAATCGCGCTCGCGTCGCTTCATGACATGGCGTGCGTGATTTTCCCCGAGGGTGTTTCGCCCGACGAGGCACCGCTGAAAAAGGCCGCCGAAGAAGGAATTGCGCTCGTCAAAAGCCCGCTTACCGCATATGGCATCTGCGCACGCATGGCGCAATCCGGGATCGCTGAACTGAAATAGCCTATGCTAAGCGGAGTGGTGCGCTATGCTTAAACTCGCGTGCGACCTTCACATTCACAGTTGTCTTTCCCCCTGCGCCCAGATGGACATGACGCCCAACAACATCGTCCACATGGCCGTGCTCAAGGGTTTGGATGCGATTGCCGTGTGCGACCATAACAGCGCATGGAACCTTCGCGCGATCAAGGCCGTTGCCGATGCATGCGGCCTTTTGCTTTTGCCCGGGGTAGAGGCGCAAAGCCGCGAGGAAGTTCACCTTTTATGCTACTTCAAAACCGTGGACGCCGCAGAGGCGTTTTCCCTTTCGTTGTATGAAACGCTTCCCGATATGCCGAACCTTCCCGATTTTTTTGGAGAACAAGCAGTGCTTGATGAAAACGATGAGCTTGTGCGCCACGAACCCAGGCTATTGATACAATCGAGCAGCCTTTCGCTCGACGAATTGCACGCGCTTTGCCTTCAGCACGGGGGCGTTAGCGTGCCAGCGCATATCAACCGCACCGCGAATTCGCTTCTCTACCTTTTGGGCTTTATGCCCGAAAGCCCCTTGTTTTCATCAGTGGAACTGATGCACGCCGTTCCCCCGCCCCAAGCCCTTGATATTTCTCCCTACCATGTGCTTTATTCCTCGGACGCGCATTGCCTAGAGGATATTTCGGAGCGGCAGTTTTTCCTTCCAGCCTCGGAAAAAAGCGCGGAGGCACTTTTAAGCTACCTCATCAGCAAAAAACAGGATTGATTTTTTCAAACAAAAGTATCCGCCCCGCGCCGATTGACCGCGGGGCGGTTTTCGTTTACGCTGAACAGGCCGTAAACACATCGCGCTTTGCGGACGGTATTTTACAACTGCATCAGGAGGTTCTATGTCTCTTTTCGGATGGAAGAAAAACATTGAGGCGCTGCCCATCGAAACCATGCTGCTGTTTGAGGAGCGCCAGCTTTTGTACCTGCCCGAGCACGGAAAAAGGCGCGAGCTTGCGCTTGTTTTTCGTGCCAGGCCATACATCGCATGGTATGTGCAAAACAAAGCACCTGCGCTTTCAGAATGGCTGGAGGCACTTATCAACGAATACCGCGACGAACCGCTTCCCGAGGGTGAGGCGTTTTCGGCGCTTTGTACGAGACTCCTCGAATCCATGGAGGATTGGGTGGTTTACGTGACCGCGCCGGAGGACTACGACACCCAGGTGTTTACTACATGGGATGCGAGCGAGCTCACCAACCTTGCGGATTTTTCTGGCAAGATTGTTGTTGACATCGGCTCCGGCACGGGCAAGCAGGCGTTTGCCGCTGCGCCTCTTGCAAGGTATGTTTACTGCGTAGAGCCGGTATATAACCTTCGAAAGTACCTCAAGGCACAGGCAAAAGAGCATGGGTTCCATAACGTATTTGTTGTGGACGGTCTTCTGGAAGGGATTCCTTTCCACGACGGCTTTGCGGACATCGTAACCGGCGGCCATGTATTTGGCGACGATATGGAAACCGAGTACGCAGAGCTTGCTAGGGTAGCCAAAAAGGGAGGCACGATTGTTCTATGTCCCGGCAATGTTGACCGCGACAACGACGCACATCGCTTTTTAACGGAAAAAGGCTTTTCCTACCGGCGCTTCTTAGAGCCGGGCGATACTTACGCCTCCGGCTGGGTAAGAAGCTATTGGAAGGTAAACGAATAGTCAGTATAAAAACGGCGGGATGCAAATCCCACCGTTGGTTCGTGAAAAGTGAAGGTACTCACTTCCCTATTGCGGCCACACGCCAAGGCCGTCGTCGTATTGAAACACAAACTCCGTTAGGGTGAGCGACATATCGGTGTTGACCTGCGCATAGATCGTGTTTTCGCCGGGCTGCAAAATCAAAACATACTGCCCGTTCTGCGTTTGAAGCTTCCCTGAGGCCACAGTTTCCTCGCCTTCATAAAAAACGATGTCCGTCGCGCAAACAAGCGGCTGCGGATAGGTATTTACCGCTACGGCATCCACAAACGTATCGCCGAACTGCTCATAAACCTGAATGTTTTTAAATTCCAAATACTGCCGATAATGTTCGGGCGTGGAAACGAACGTCCCGAGCGCATCATAAATGCCGATAAGCCGTTGCGGCTCGGAGGTTGGCGTTGGCGTTGGCACGGCGGTCTGTTGAGGTGTAGGCGTAGCAGAAGGTGTTGGCGCTGCGGATTCCGTAGGCACAGGCGCAAGCGTGACCGATGGCACAAAAAGTGGCACAGCGGAAACGCAGCCGCTCATCAAAAGAAGCGCCGCCATGGCAAAGCATATGATTTTTGCTGCTTTAAACGTCATTTTGGCCACGGTTTTCCCAAATCAGGCGCTTTCTCAGGTCGTAGAGCTTATCGGAAATATCCACCTTGTATACATGCGGGTTCAAAAGGCGTTTGGTTTCCTCCCAGAAGGTTTTCAGCTCGCGCTTGTTATATTCGCGCGCCTCGAGCACGCCCGGCGCGGTGTAGACTTGCTTGCCGCCCACAAATACGGGAACGAGCAGCTCACGTATGCTGTAGTTTGAAATCGTCATGGTTCTGTAGGTCTGCTCGGGATGGTAAAGCTTCAAGGGCTTTGACGCGTCAAACGCTTCCTCGTCGAGTGCAATCAAATCCGCTATGGCCATGCCGTTTGCGTTGTTGTAGAGCCGTAGCACCTTTTTGTAGCCCGGATACGTTACCTTGGCAGCGTTATCGCTGAGCTTTATTTTGGGCACGGTTACGCCGTCCACCACCTCGGCGGCAAGCTTATAAACGCCGCCAAGTGCAGGATTGTCGTAAGAAGTGATGAGCCTTGTGCCAACGCCCCATACGTCGATGCACGCGCCCTGCGTTTTTAAATCGTGGATCACGGTTTCGTCGAGGTCGCTCGATGCGAAGATTTTCGCGTCGGTATGCCCCGCATCATCAAGCATTTTGCGTGCCTTTTTGGAAAGATACGCAAGGTCCCCGGAGTCGAGGCGAATGCCGATTGGCTGGTACCCTTTTGCCTTGAGCTCATCAAACACGGTAATGGCATTTACAACGCCGCTTTTAAGCGTATCGTAGGTATCTACCAAGAGCAAACAGGAATCCGGAAACGTAGCGGCATATGCACGGAAGGCGGATAGCTCGTCCGGGAAGCTCATCACCCAGCTGTGGGCATGCGTGCCTTTTACGGCAATGCCGTAAAGCTGCCCTGCAAGTACGTTGCTTGTGGAATCGCACCCACCCACAATAGCAGCACGCGCACCAAGCGTGCCCGCATCCGGGCCCTGTGCACGGCGAAGCCCAAATTCGAGCACCGCATCGCCCTTCGCTGCGTACACAACGCGGCTCGCCTTGGTGGCGATGAGCGTTTGGTGGTTGACGAGGTTGAGGAGCGCCGTTTCGATGAGCTGCGCCTCCATGATGGGCGCTTTTACGCGGATGAGCGGCTCATAGGGGAACACAAGCGTACCCTCCTCCATGGCGTAAAGCTCACCCGTAAAGCGGAGCAAATGAAGCTCCTTCAAAAATGCCTCGTCAAACAGGTTGAGGCCGCGTAAATATGCAATATCGTCCTCGGTAAAGCGAAGGTTGTTGATGTATTCGATCACGGATGCCGTTCCCGCCATAACCGCGTAGGAACTGGTTTCCGAAGTATTGCGGAAAAACAGGTCAAACACGGCGATGTTTTTGGTCATTCCATGCTTGAAATAACCGTACATCATCGTAAGCTGGTAAAGATCCGTCATCATGGTAAGGTTTCTCATTGCTTATGCTTCCCCGCCATCGTTTTCCCGGGAGCCGTCGCTTTCTTCGGTGGACGCGGCTTCCTGTTCGGGCCCCTCACCCGATTCTGGTTCTTCAGTCTTCGTTTCTTCCGCTTCCTCGGCTTCCGCTTCCTTCTGTTCGGCGCGTTCTTCCGCGTCGCCGCTCTCGGACGCTTCTTTAGTCATTTCTTCACATTCCTCGCAGGCGCATGCGCCGCAGCCTTCCGCAGCGAGCGGGGCGGGCCACATCAAACGCCCTTCTTTGTTCTCCTTTATACGGCGTACCACAAAGAACACAAGCACCGCAAGGAACGCAACCGCGCTCAGGGCTTGGGAAACGCGAATGCCGCCAAGCATCAGGCTATCGCCGCGCAGGCCTTCCACAAACATGCGTTCAAACGCGTACAGCATAACGTATGCCAAAAACGCATCGCCATCGTGCCTGAACTTTTTGCGGTACGACCAGAGGAAAATGAAAATAAGCAAACACCAGGCGGACTCATAAAAGAACGTCGCCATATGGTACGGATTCTCGCAGAGCACGCCGTTGAAATAATGGAGTCCTTCGATTTTTACCGCAAACGGGAACCACAAAAGCTCACCGTTGTTGATGGGCAGACCGAATGCCTCTTGGTTGAAAAAGTTACCCCAGCGGCCGATGGCCTGCGCCAGCACAAGACCCGGTGCAATGCAGTCCACCAAGCGTAAAAAACGGAGCTTCTTCACGCGCGCGTAGATAACCGCGCCAAGAAGCCCGCCAATCACCGCGCCATAAATCGCAAGGCCGCCCTCCCAGATGTATAGGATGGTAATGGGGTCCTGCAAATAGCGTTCGAGCTCAAACAGAACGTAATAAAGCCTTGCAAACACCACACCGAGTGGTATGATCACAAGGCACAAATCCACAATGGTATCTTCCGGGAGCTTTTTACGCTTGCCCTCCCGCATGGCAAGAAGCACCGCCAAAACGATGCCTACCGCCATCAAAATACCGTACCAGTAAACGTCCTTGCCCCACAGCGTAAAAGCAACGCGATCGGGTAATTGCATATGCGTTCCTCCCGAAATCATAAAATAAGCCTTTGTTTTCCATTTGCTTATTATACAACAGCCCTATGCTTTTTTCAAATCGGTGAAAAACCGCAGCATTCTCCCAAATCGATGCTGCAACCGTTCAGTTCTTTACAAACGGCGTAAAATCGTCGATCTCGTCGTGATCGAAACACAATGTGCCGGCGCGCTTCAATACCTCCGTGCCATAGCGGTCGCGAAGGGCGTCAGTCGCGCGATCAAGCCGAAGCCTTCGTTCATGCGCCGTATCTGGAAACAACAAAAGCTGTTCGGGTTCGTGCGTCAGCTTTGTTACGCGTACGCCAACCTGCCGCACGGGGCGGCCGTGAAACAGCTCTTTTGCAAGTGATCTGACGCTTGCGTAAAGCTCGGCCGTAGCATCCGTAGGCGTAGATAACGTTCGCTGCTTTCCCTCCCCGCTCATGTCGCCGTAGCGAAAGTGAATGCCTACCACACCCGCGCGCATGCCAAGCGTGCGCAGCCTATACGCCACATCCTCGGTCTGCATGAGAAGTGCCGAGCATACTTCATCGAGCTTACAAGCATCCTGCGAAAGGGTAATAGACTTACTCACGCCCTTTTGCTGCTCCGGATCGCAGTTGATACGCGTATCGTCCATACCGTTTGCGTTGCGCCAGAGCGTTGTACCGCATACGCCGAAAATTTCCTTTAACAGCACCGCGCTCGTTTGGGCAAGGTCGCCCACGGTGCGTACGCCGAGCGTATAAAGCTTTGCCGCCGTCGCCTTTCCCACATACATGAGCGACTGCACGGGCATAGGCCAAATGAGCTTTTGCCAGTTTCCGGCGTTAATTACCGTAACCGCGTCCGGCTTTTTATAGTCCGACCCCATTTTTGCCATGAGCATGTTGTCGCCTACCCCCACGGAAACCGTAAGCCCCAGCTCGTTTTTAACGCGTTCGCGCAGTTTGTGCGCAAGGTCGAGGGGAGGGCCAAATATGCGTTCGCAACCGTTGTAATCAAGATACGCCTCGTCGATGCCATAGCGCATAATAAGCGGCGAATAACAGCGCACAATGCGCATAAAGCGGTCGGAATAGTCCATATACATGCGGAAATCCGGCGCGACCATTACCGCGCCCGGGTAGCGCGCAAGCGCCTCGCGTATGGGCATGCCCGCACGCACACCGGTGCGTTTTACGGGGTAGGTTGCTGCGAGCACGATGCCGTGCCTGCGCTTTGGGTCGCCGCATACCATAAGGGGCGTATCAAAGCAGTATAGGCCGTTGCTTTTCACAACGGCACAGCTCGCGTAAAACGAATTCAAATCCACATGCAGGAAGCTCATATTCTCCCTCCGGTAAATGCGAACGTTTGTTCTTGTTTTTATTATATGCCGTTTGCATCGAAAGTAAAGAGGAAAAAAACGAAAAAAGAAAAGGCCGCCTACGCGTTTTTGCGCAAAGCGGCCATAGAATTAAACGGCAGGATTGATTTACGGAACAATGGCGCCAATATCCACCAGGTTTTCGGGAGCAACGCTCTTTTCTTTGTCAAAATAATAGGTGAAGATATCTTCCACGGCAGGCACGCTCGACGAGCCGGAAAAACCGTAGGGTACGCACACCACAACCGCGATCTCGGGATTTTCACGAGGGCCATAGGTTACGAACCACGACGTGTTTTCAATGTCGATTTTGGTGTTGGTACCGACCTGTGCGGAGCCGGTCTTGCCGCTGATGCGGGAAAGATAACCGGAGTCGCTGAATTCTTGGCTGAACTTATCCGCCGCGGTACCTGTATCCTCCGGCGTATCCGCCGAAACCACGTGGTTCATGCCCACGTGAATCGCGTCCCAAATAGCACTGTCAATCTCAATGGTCGCATGCACACGCGGCGCAATCTCCTGAACCAGCGCACCGTTTTCGTCTAAAATCCGGTCTACAATATGTGTATCGTATACCGTGCCCTCGTTTGCAACGGCAGCGACGTAGCGCGCCACAGCAAGCGGCGTTACAAGCGTTGTGCCCTGCCCGATGCCGGAACGGATGGTAAGCGCGGGCTTCCATTGAAGCTCTGTAAGAAGCGAGGTGATTTCGTTGGTCCAGCGCTTGTTTGCGGAGGTATACCCCTCGGGAATGCTGATGCCGTCGCTCAAAATTCGGCGGACCTGAGGGCCGGTATTTTCAAGGCTGCCGCCGCTCAATATCTGCATAAGATTTAGGGCGCAGGCTTTCACATCATCCTCGGTAGCGTCTGTCGGGTAATACGTGAGAAGCTCTTTCAAAAGCGAGCAGAGCTTGCTGTATACAAGGCCCGAAAGGCTTGTTTTCTGCTCCTTGAGGGGAAGTTCGCTGTTGTAAAGCACGTCCTGCCCGCCGATGATGCCGATGGCCTCACCGGTGAGCTCCACGCCTGTGGCGCTCGTAAGCCCGAACATGTCAGCCCATTCGTTAAGCCTTTCAATGCCCAAGCGGTTGGCGACCTCAAAGAAGTAATAGTTGCAGGAGTTCTGGATGGCCTTGATGATGTCCTGATCCTGATGCTTCGCGGGATTTGTTACCCAGCAGCTCGGCATGCCCGTGGTGGTCACAGAAACGTTGCCCTCATCGTCTACTACCGTCATGTGATAGGGTGAGTTGTCGTCAATGGTTTCGGTAAGGGAAATTACACCATCGGCAAGCCCCGCGATACCCGTGACCATTTTGAAAATGGAGCCCGGCGCGAGCCTCGCGGAGATCGCCTTGTTGCGCATGGGCGTTGTTTCGGCAGCATATTCGCTGTCAAACAGCATATTAAACTGCTCTATCGTGAGTCCTTGCATAAACCAGTTGGGGTCGAAGGAGGGATAGGAAACCATGGCTAAAATATCACCGGTGTTGACATCCAGCACTACGATTGCGCCGGTTTGCGCGGTGTTGATTTTGCTCGTATCGCCATTGGTTTTTTCCAAATAGGCTTCGCTGTAATCCGGGTTTACAATTCTGCTCTTTTCAGCTTGATTGATGTCATTGATAAGGTCTTCAAGCGCCTTTTCCACCACGCCCTGAAACTGGATGTCGATGGTGCTCATCACATCGTTGCCGTTTGTGGGCGCGGTATAGGAAACCTCGCGAATGACACTGCCGTTTTTGTTCACAATCACCGTGCGCTCGCCCTGATGCGCCTCGGTTGCGCCGGTCAGGTACGCCTCCATCGTGGCCTCGAGCCCCGAAGCACCTACATAGTCGTTGTAAGAGTAGCCTTGCTCCTTCACCATTTCCTCCGTGGCGCTGCGGCTCAAATAGCCGACGATATGCGCCGCACTCTCACCGCGCGGGTAAACGCGCGTGGTGCTCTGCGCGGTCTGTACGCCCACAAGCTCGGACGAACGCATGCTGATTTCCGAAACCGTTTCAAGGCTCACGTCGTAAGCGATTACAACGGGCTCGAAAGCACGATAGTTGTTGAGATTGACCTCTTGGCGGATAGAAATGACCTTGAGTGCATCCTCAAAGGAAACATCCTCGGGTATGCACCACGAAGCACGAAGAATTTTATATAGATACTCTGCCGGTGGCCATGTAGAAACATCCCAGTTTGCGCTGTTTTCGGAGGCCAAATAGTCGTCATCCACCGAAATGCCGTTGTTGGAGAGGTAGTTGATGATGTTGACGCCCATGGCGTCCAAGAAATTTTTATAGCGCCATTTGATGGCGTCCTCACTGGTAACGCCCCACTCGTATTTGAACTCGCCAGTTTCGGTTCTGCGGATATACGAGGTGTCGATTACCTTGCCGCCGTTGCGCTCAATGATTTCGATGGCCTTTAAAAGCGACTCCGTATATACCGCGGAGTCGTAGGTGCTGCGGTTATCAGCATTGCGCAAGAATTCCACATTATAGCTGGTTCTAGAATACGCAAGCACGATGCCGTTTCGGTCGAGGATTCTGCCGCGGCTCCCTTTGATGGCAATGGTGCGGGTAACGCGATTCTCCGCCTGTTCGGTAAGGTCATTGCCCTGCGCAAGCGTAAGCGTACCCAGCTTGTAGATGAGCGCGCTCATCATCAAAAGCATTACAAGTGCCGTAAGTAAAAATCTAGAAAGCGTTTTTTTCATTCAGGTTACCTCGCTGGGAAGCCGTGCTTCCCCGTTCATACAATTCGCCAAAATTCTTTTGCGACTTTTTCTTTCGGGCATTGCAAATTTGGCCTTATAGCCTGTGTTCTGCCCGCCTTCCTACCTGCCGCGCAAACGCGCGCTTCAATACCGCGTGCATCACCATGCTCAACGCTGCGCTCAAAAGCACGCACGGCACGATGTAGGAGAGAAGCATGTCAAAATAAGAAAACGTTCCGCCCATGGTTTTGAGCGCGAGCGCCATGGCATGCTCCTTCAAAAGCCCGGCCGCCGCCACGGCAACCGCGGGCATGATCACATTGTCCGCATAGTACTTTTTATAAAGAATGCCGCCAATCGCTCCCGCAAGCATATAGCTAAGCGCCGAAAGCCCAATGGCTCTTCCAAACATCACATCCATAAAAAGGCCGGCAAAAAGCCCGATGAGCGCGGCCGGAACAGAGCCGAGGAGCACGCCCAACGAAACCGCCACAACAAGCATGGCGTCAGGCCTCGTACCCGCAATGTTAAAAAAATTAAAAAAAATAGAGTCGAGGTATATGGCAAGGATTAGCGCAAGCGCAATATGAAGGTTTCTCACGGCGAAACCTCCGTTTCCGCTTCTTCTGCATTTGTAAGCACCATGACTTCCTCGATGTGCTGGAAATCCACTGAGGGCTGCAAAATGGCGTTGCCCGCTTGGCTATCGGTTCCCTGGCGGGAAACTTCAATAACCGTGCCCAAAACAACACCCTTAGGGAAAATGCCGCCGACGCCGTTTGTTACGATAATGTCGCCCGGCACAAGGTCACTCCCTGCGGGCAGATAGTAAAGCTCCAAAAGCTCGCTGCCGTCGCCGGACAAGAGCCCGCGCACCATACCGTTGTCGCGCGTACGCTCCACCATTACGCTCACGGCGGAGGTTGTATCGATGATGGCGGTAACCTTGCTCCAGGTTGCGCCAACCTCCGTGACCCTGCCCACAAGCCCCGAAGAGCTTATCACCGGCTGATCCTCTTCAATGCCCTGCTTTCTACCGGCATTGATTGTAAAAACGCTGAACCATACGCCCTGATCCATGCCAATCACTCGAGCGGTCACATACGAGGAAAACTCCTGCTCCTCGGCATAGTTTAAAAGTGCACGAAGGCGCTCGTTTTCCTGCTGCTCCTCCGCAAGCCTTTGCTCGATCTGCTCGTACTGCGCAAGCTTTACCTTGAGCTGCGCGTTTTCCTGATCGGCGTCGGTGGTTTTAAAGATGCGCTGAAAAAAGCCCGTGATGGCAGCGGATGCCTGCGATGCAAAGCTCTGCACGGGTGTAGTTACCGTGCCCACAGCGTTTTCAACCCAGGTCGCCGTGCGGTTGCCGGAGGTCGCAAGAGCCAAAACGCCCAAGAGCAGCGCCGCAACCAACAAAATGAGCAATGGCTTGTTTTTGAATAAGCCTCGCATCCAAAGCCTCCAAAGCGTTGATGTTTCTTAAAAATCCAACGTTCCAACGTCATTTCATTATAATAAGAAGCACCGCTGCGCGCAAGGCGCAGCGGTAAAATGTCACACACTGTTCATTTGAAAATGTTGTCTATGCAGCTGTTTTCGCGCTTTGCGCTACATGGAAGCCTCTTCCTCGGCCGTTTTTTCCTCGAGTACGCTCGTAATGCCGCTCAAATCCGAAAGCGCCAAAAGCGCGCCCAGCGCAACGCAGTCGAGTGCATCCTGCGCCACAACGGTGCGAATGCCCGTTTCCCTCGCGATTAAAAGGTCAATCCCCTTCAAAAGCGCACCGCCGCCCGAAAGCGCAATGCCGTGTTCCATCACGTCGCCCGCAAGCTCCGGCGGCGTGGAAGCGAGTGTTAGCTTTACGGTTTCCACAATTTCTCTTAACGGCTGCATAATCGCGCGGTTAATTTCGCTTGAGGAGATCACAAGGCTTTCGGGAAGCCCCGTTTCCCTGTTTCGTCCGCGCACCTCCATATGCTCCGTGCCGCCCAAAACCGCGCTGCCGACGGTCTTTTTGATGTCCTCCGCCGTGCGTTCACCGATGGCCACGTTGTATTCGCGCTGGATGTGCGAAATGATCGCCGTGTCGATGTGCGTACCGCCTGTGCGTACGGAGTTGTAGGAGGCCACGCCGCCAAGCGCGATCACCGCCGCATCCGTGGTGCCGCCGCCGATGTCAACGATCATGGAGCCGACAGCATCGTACACGGGAAGATCGGCGCCGATGGCTGCCGCCATCGGTTCGTCCATGAGCATAACCTCGTTTGCGCCAGCGCCCTTTGCCGCGTCGAGAAGCGCCCTTCTTTCAACGCCCGTCACGCACATAGGCAGGCACAGCATCAGCCTTACGCCAAACGCGCCGATGCGCCGCCCTAACGCCTTTTCCATATAAAAACGCAGCATGGTGGCCGTAAGCTCAAAGTCCGCCACAACGCCGTCGCGCATGGGATACACCACGTTGATGCCTCCGGGCGTGCGCCCTAGCATTTGGATGGCGTCCTTTCCTACGGCGAGGATCTCGCGCCGCTTTCCGGTGGATACGGCTATGGCGCTAGGCTCACGCAGCACGATTCCCCGGCCTTTGACTGCGATGAGCGTATTTACGGTGCCAAGATCAATAGCGATGCTCGGCGAAAAAATCCCCGCAAGCTTCGATTTGAACATTGTATACCTCCCAATGATCTTCTTTGTACTGGAAAGTATGTCCAATTCGGTGCGGCGTATACACAGGGTTGTTGTTTACATTTGTTTGTATAATTTGCGGCATCTGTGCTATGATAAAAATCAGCGGATTTTACAATATTTTGGAGGCACTATGCGGTTGATTCTGGCTTCCGGCTCGGCGCGCAGACGCGAGCTGATGGAGCTTGCCGGTTACGATTTTACGGTACACGTCAGCGATGCGGATGAGGCGTCCGATACGCTAGACCCGGCGCTTCTGGTTTGTGAACTTGCCTTGAAAAAAGCGCGCGCCGTACAGGAAGAAATCGGCGAGCCCTGTGTGGTCGTAGGTGCGGATACGGTGGTGGTGCTTGACGGGCGCATCATCGGCAAACCGAAAAGCAAGGAGGACGCGTTTTCCATCCTCAAGTCCTTAAGCGGCCGTACGCACACCGTTTACACCGGGCTTGCCGTGCTTCGCGGCACGGACGAACCCTTCACCCATTGCGATACAACAAACGTCACCTTTTCGCAACTGAGCGACGAAGAAATTTACGCCTACATTGAAACCAGCGAACCGATGGACAAGGCTGGTGCTTACGGCGTGCAGGGCATAGGCTGCGTGTTCGTCGCCCGTGTGGAGGGCTGCTATTTTACGGTGATCGGGCTCCCCATGCCCACGCTTTATACGGTATTGAAAGAAAAGGGTATTTTACCTACGAAACCAACGGCAAGGTAAAGCATAACAAAGCGAAAAGGCTGCTCCCCTTTTTGATGGGGACAGCCTTTTTTGTATCAATCTTCGGTTTCTGAGCCTAAGCGCATATCATAACCGTCCAAAAAGCTATGAATGCCCTCCTTATCCTTGTAGCTGATAACGGTTTCCAAGTTGATATTCTCCACGCTTGCGAAGATGTTTTGCTCAATCTTCGGGCTTATTTTACGGAAGCGCTTGATAAGTTCCTTCATCTCCTGCCGCTTCCCGCCTCCTCCGTTGTCGCCGAGCACACAGTTTTCCGTAAACCGGCATGCGCATTGAATGAATTTTAAATCATTGTATTGGCACCACGCCTTGATATCGGCCTCCT
>JAEZGQ010000219.1 GCA_023416895.1 Bacillota bacterium
CCGCACTCCCGTTTATATTCCCAACATCACCGCGCGCCCCAAGAAAATGCGCGAAACCGCAAAGCTTCTTGTTGACGAGGGCGCAAAGGCGTGCATGGTCAATTTTGTGACCGCCGGTGCCGACGCGTTGTATGAACTGACCGAGGAATTCGGCTCTAGGCTTATGTTCCTTGGGCATTACGCGGGCGCGGGAATGATGAGCTCGGCGTGGCTCGGCTACGCAAACCCCGTGCTTCTTGGCACATTGCCGCGCCTTGCGGGCGCGGATATGGTGATGACCATGTACCCCGGGGCCCCCGGATGCGCGGGTTACCTCGAGTTTTTAAAGACTGTGCAGAAGCAAAAGCTCAAGTTCGGCAGCATCAAGCCCATTCTCACCGTGGTGGGAGGCGGGGTGACTCCCCTGAACCTGAGCGCGGTCGTAAAGGAGCTTGGCACGGATGTGGTGCTCGGCGTGGGTGGGGCCATACAAGGCCACCCCATGGGCACAAGAAGCGGTGCCGAGGCCGTGATGGCGGCGGTGGATGCTGCGGCAAACGGCGTATCTTTGGAAGAAAAAGCGGCATCCTGCGCGCCTTTGAAGGCAGCGCTGGACGCATGGAAGAAATAGAAACGGAGGAAATTTCCCATGGCAAAACCGATCGTCATCGGCTGCGACAACGCAGCGGTCGAATTGAAGAACATCCTCAAGGGCGTACTCGCGCAAATGAACATTCCCTATGAGGATGTGGGCGTGGACAGCGAAACGGACAGCACCTTATATCCCAAGGTGGCTGAGCGCGTATGTGAAACCATCATCGCCTCCGGCTACCAAAAAGAGGGCATCATCCTTTGCGGCACAGGAATCGGAATGGCGATGACCGCCAACAAATTCCCCGGTATTTTTGCCGCCGTATGCCATGATTCGTTCTCGGCAGAACGCGCCCGCCTTTCCAACAACGGCAACGTCATCTGCATGGGCGCTCGCGTAATCGGCCCCGAGCTTGCAAAAAAAATTCTTCGCGAGTGGCTTGCGCTTGAATATGTGCCGGGCGGAAGCTCCCAGCCCAAGGTTGATTCCATGCGCTCCATCGATGCTGCGAGCCGCAGATAGCGGGGGAATGCATGAAAAAGCTTTTGATGGGCACCAACCTTAAAATGTACAAAACTCCTGCGCAAACGGAAAGCTACCTTAGCACGCTCCAATCGCTTACGGAGGACCTTCGTAGCGATGTAACGCTGTTTGTGATTCCTTCTTACCCCGCGCTTGACCGTGCGGTAAACACGGTTAAGAACAAGGCCGTTCTCCTTGGCGCACAGAACATGCACCCTGAGGAACAGGGGCAGTTTACCGGCGAAGTTTCGCCGCTGATGCTTAAGGAGCTGGGGCTTGACATCGTGGAGATCGGCCACAGCGAGCGCAGGCATGTGTTTCATGAAACGGATGCGGAGGAAAACAAAAAGGTGCTGAGCGCGCTCGCGCACGGCTTTACCGCGCTTTTGTGCGTGGGCGAAACCGCGGAGCAAAAGGCCTATGGAATCGCCGACGAGGTGCTCTCCATGCAGCTCAAAATCGGCCTCAACGGCGTGACAAAAACGCAGCTTTCCCGTCTGTGGGTGGCGTATGAGCCCGTGTGGGCCATCGGCGTCAATGGAACGCCCGCGTCGCCGCAATACGCCAAGGAGCGTCACCTTCACATTAAGTCGGTGCTTGAAACGCTGTTTCCGGGCAATGAAGTTCCCGTGCTTTACGGCGGCAGCGTAAACCCGGATAACGCGCGGGATATGATTGTGCAAAACGGCATAGACGGCCTTTTTACAGGCCGCGCCGCATGGGACGCGGAAAATTTCAACAAGCTCATTCGGCAGGTGCTGCCGCTATACAAGGGGAGGGCATAAGCATGGAAGCGGGCATGGAACGAAAGAAAATTTACGGCCATTTGAACACGGCGGCACAACGCGCTTACGCGCGCGGCATCCAAACCGGTAGCGGCGGCAATCTTTCCGCGCGCGACGCACAAAGCGGGCAGATGATCGTGAAGGCGAGCGGCGGTTCGTTTGCCGATTGCAACGCCGAAGGCGAAGGCTTCGTGATTACGGATTTCTCCGGCAAGCGCATCAACGAAGGCGATCCAAAACCCACCCGTGAGGTGGTTCTTCACGGCATGTTGTACGCGCTTTCCGACAAGGTCGGCGGCGTGATGCATTGCCATAGCCCATGGGCCATAGCTTATGCTTACAACCACGATGTGCTTCCCATGACCACGCTTCATGTAAAGCTTAAGCTTGGGCATGATATACCTATTCTCGATGTGGATTCACCCATGCTTTTGGAGGAACACGTTCCCCTTGTGCGTGCGCTTTTTGAAAAAAATCCCAAGCTTACGGCGTTTATCCTGCGGGGTCACGGCGTGGTTGCGGTTGGGGCTGATATTCTCGAGGCGGAGCATACGGCGGAACTTATTGAGGAGACCGCGCAAATCGCAGTTTTGCGCACGATATTGGAAAAATAAACCACAAACGCGAAGATGAACAGTTATCAAATGGACATGTGGTATGATATAATTGAAAATGTATCATCAAATACAATCCGCTGGGGGCATGGAACATGCAGAAGTCCTTGGAGTTACCAAATACGCAAATCAGGCTGAACAACAGGCGCATGAGTGAGCTGATTTGCGAACAAATTTCCGACTGGATTATGGACGGCACGCTTGAAGCCGGGCAAAAAATCAGCGAGGATGACCTCGCTGAAAAGTTCGGCGTCAGCCGTATGCCCGTGCGCGAAGCCATCCGTATGCTGGGCGCCAAGGGCCTTGTGCAGAGTGTACCCTATGCCGGAAGCACCGTCCGCAAGCTCAATGAGAGCGAAATACGGGAAGTCTATATGCTTCGAAGCGTACTCGAACCGCTTGCGTGCAAGGTTTCCTCGCAAAACATCGACGTGGCGCAACTCAAGCAGCTTGTAAACGTGCAAAATGCTTTGGAGGCATGCGGTGAGGGCCCCATCGGCCTTGAAACCAGCAAAAGCATGTACCAGCTCAACCGTGAGTTTCATATGTGTATGTACCGCCCCTGCGGTATGGAGCGCCTCATGCAGATGATCGACAATCTGTGGGACAGCATCGCATACCTTCGCATGCGCACCGCCATCGACCCCCGCTACCCACGGCAAATGCAGCAGGAGCATAGGCGCTACATCAGCCTTTTGGAGCAGCGCGACGGCGAAACCCTCGCCGCGCAGCTTGAGGAGAACTTAAAACGCCACATCGTGGATATCCCCGGCATGGGCGCGGTGCACATCCTTGGCAGCCGTTCCGCTGCGGAACAGCCCATAAGCTAAAAGCAAACGAATTTAAAAAGCTGCTTCGGAAGTTTTCCAAAGCAGCTTTTTTGTTTTTGGGCGGTTCAAGCGGGAATTCGCAAAAGCACATTCAGGCGTTGAACAAAGTCGGCGCGCGCCGTCGCAAGGCCGATGCAAGAAGCACGCTCAGCGCAAGCTTCACAAGGTCGATGGGCAAAAACACATACAGCAGGTAAAACGCTTTGGAAGCGGCGAGCGGTGTGCCCAGAGACGAAAGCACAATCGCCATGTAGCCGATACCGATCAACTCACACAAAAGCGTGAGGAGCGCGCAAAATGCTGCAAATTTCGCCGTTTTACCCTGAAACAGGTATTTACGAGCCAGAAAGCTCGCAACGGGAGCCATCACAAGGAAGGAAATAAGGTACCCAAACGTGGGCGTAAGCACATAGGAAATACCGCCGCCGCCGGTAAATACGGGTACCCCCGCAAGGCCGATTACAAGGTACGCGGCCTGCGAAAGAAGCGCCGCATAGGGCGAAAGCGCAAGCCCGCAAAGAAACACAAAAAACACCTGTAACG
>JAEZGQ010000227.1 GCA_023416895.1 Bacillota bacterium
CGTGGTAAAACAGCACGTCTGTGGAGTTGAACGCCTCGCTCATTACAGGCGTCACGCCCCAGGAGAGCGAAAGCTTGTACCAAGCGCTTCTACTGGTGGTCATGCCGATGATGTTCACGGGGCAGCGGAAGCGGGAAACCATGCGCGCCGTGGTGCCCGAGAGCGTGCAGGCGACAATGGCCTTTGCGTCGAGGTCGATCGCCATGCCGCAGGTGGCGTGGGAGATGGCATCGATTTTATCTTTTATACGAAACTCGGAGGTCAAAAACCGCTTGCCGTAGTTGATGTGCCGCTCGGTTTCCTCGGCGATGGTCGCCATCACCTTTACCGTCTGCACGGGGTACTTGCCCGCCGCGGTTTCGCCGGAAAGCATAATGGCGCTTGTACCGTCGTACACAGCGTTTGCAACATCGGAAATTTCCGCACGGGTGGGGCGCGGGTTGTGGATCATCGACTCGAGCATTTCGGTGGCGGTGATCACACGCTTGCCCAGAAGGCGGCATTTGGTGATGAGGTATTTTTGAATGTAGGGAAGCTCCTCAAAGGGGATTTCAACGCCGAGGTCGCCGCGGCCAATCATAATGCCGTCGCACTCCTCACAAATCTCTTCTATGTTGTTCACGCCCGCGCGGTTTTCGATTTTTGCGATGATATCGATGTCGGAGCCGCCGTTCTCGCGCAAAAATGCGTTCAGCTCCACAAGGTCCTGCTTGGTGGAAACGAAGGAGGCGGCAACAAAGTCCACGCCGTGCTTGATGCCAAACAGAAGGTCCTGTTTATCCTGTTCACTCAAATATGCCTGATTCATTACCTTGTTGGGGAAGTTCATGCTCTTGTGGCCGGAAAGTTCGCCGCCCGCGATCACGGTACAAACGGCATCCGTGGCGGTAAGTTCCTTCACTTCAAAAATCAAAAGCCCGTTGTTTACAAGTATCCTGTCGCCCACGGCCAGCGACTCGATCAAGCCCCTGTAGCTTACGGAAACGCGCTCATTGGTTCCCTCAATGTCCTCCACCGTAAACGAGAAGGTATCCCCGTCGTTTAAAAATATTTTACCGTCGCGGAAGTTCTTGATGCGGAACTCAGGCCCCTTTGTGTCCAGCAAAATGGCGATGGGGATGTTGAGCTTTTCGCGTACCCTTTTGATGAGTTCGATGCGGTTTGCGTGCTCCTCGTAGCTCGCGTGGGAAAAGTTAAGCCGTGCGGCGTTCATGCCGGCAAGGCACATTTCAGTGATGCATGCTTCGTTTTCGCTTGCGGGTCCAATGGTACATACGATCTTGGTTTTTCTCATTTTTTACACCTCTTCTTGAATAGAAGCATTTTACTACGCGTATGCCCCCTGTTCAAGTGAATCTTTTGAGAACGGTTTTGGGGGTGGGGGAGCACTGTGTAACGTTGACGAAGAGCTTGCCTTGTGTTATATTGTGGGCAAGTGAATAGCTTGTGTATTTGCACGTATGTGCTGGCGCTTTTTGCGCCAAGGGAACGCGGATGAAATTTCCGGACTATCCCAGTAACCGTGAAGCCGACGAAATGGCATAAAGTCACTGTCGTAAGATGGGAAGACGCCAAAGTAGGATGAAGCTAAGTCGGGAGACCTGTTTACACATCATGCCCCTGGGGTTGGAAGCGGTTGTTCAGCCGTGCTTTGCATCATTGGCTGCTCCTCAATCTTTTGGGGGAGCGGCTTTTTTGTGCTCCTTCTCACAACTATTCATGTGCCCCAAATTATGTAAGGAGGAGTATTCAGTATGAAATACTCAAAACGCATTGCCCTGTTGCTGGCGCTTGTTATGGTCGCGGTTTTTTCCATCGGCTGTGCGCAGCAGGGCGTGGTTGCCCCTACCGAAGCGCCGGTTTCTACCGAAACGCCCACCGCTACCTTCGCGCCTACGCCGGAGTCTACAGCTATAGCCGTAACGGATATGGCGGGCCGCGCGGTAACGCTTGACGCGCCTGCAGAAAAAATTGTAGCGCTCACCGCTGCGGATTGCGAAATCCTCTACGCCATCGGTGCGGGCGACAAGCTCGTTGGCCGCGGGGAATACTGCAATTACCCTCAGGATATCCTTTCTGTTCCCACCGTGCAGTCCGGAAACGAAACCAACATCGAACAGATCATTGCACTTCAGCCGCAGCTTGTAATTTTGAGCATTATGGCGCAAACGAAGGAGCAGGTGAGCGCGCTTGAGGCTGCGGGTATCAAAGTATTCGCAAGTGACGCACAAAACATCGAAGGCGTATATGAGGGCATCGCCCTCATCGGCCAGCTCGTCGGTAAATCCGCCGAGGCGGAAGTTGTTGTGGGGCAAATGAAAGCCTCGTTTGCTGACATTACTGCCAAGGTGACGGGCAATGGCGAAAAAACCGTGTACTTTGAGGTTTCTCCGCTTCAATACGGGCTTTGGACGGCCGGAAAAGGCACCTTTATGGATGAAATCGCCACCATGCTCGGCCTCAAAAATGCATTTGCTGACGTAACGGGTTGGGGCGAGGTTTCCGAGGAGCAGGTCATCCAACGCAACCCCGATTACATCGTGACCGTTGCCATGTATTTTGGCGAAGGTACAACGCCCGTAGAGGAAATCCTCTCGCGAAAGGGCTGGGAGAATATGGAAGCCATTAAGAACAGCGCAGTGTACAACGCGGATTCCAACGAGATCTCTTTTCCCGGCCCACGCCTTGTAAACGCTGCGGAGAAGCTTTACGCGTTCGTGTACGGCGGCTGAGCGAAAATCAAAAAAACGGAGGGGCTGACGCGCTATGCCTCAGCCCCTTTTAAAAACAAAGCGGACGGTGTTTATGAAACAACAAAAGGGGAAGGGCTTTCGGGCATACGAATACGTGCTGTTTAGCGCCATAACGCTTGCAACGGCGGTGTTTTGCGTGTGCGCCGGCAGCGTGAACATCTCTGTTTCCGATACGTTCACCGCAATTTACAATACCGTGTTTGGCCTGCCGATCCCTGAGGGCATTTCGCAGGCCATCATCGTGGCTGTGCGCCTGCCGCGTGTGTTGTGCGTGGCGCTTGTGGGCGCATCGCTTTCTCTTTGCGGCGCGGCCATGCAGGGGCTTTTAAGGAACCCCCTTGCGGACGGTTCCACCCTCGGCGTATCCTCGGGCGCATCGCTCGGCGCGGTAACGGCCATCGTCCTTGGCGCGAGCATACCGGGCATTCCCTTTGTAGGAACCATGGTAATGGCAATGCTTTTTGCGTTTCTCTCACTTCTTCTCATTCTCTTTTTGGCCTTTAAGCTCGATCGTACGCTGTCCACGCACACCATTATCCTCATCGGCATCGTGTTTTCCATGTTTGCAAACAGCATCGTAAGCCTTTTTACCGTGTTCGCGGGCAACAAGCTCCGGTCTATCATGTTTTGGATGATGGGCTCGCTTTCGGGCAGCAGCTATACCGATGTTTTGGTGCTTGGCGGTGCGCTTGTCTTGTGCGGCGCCGCGCTTTTGCGCTTTTCTACGGAGCTCAATGCCTTTTCCGTTGGAGAGGATAACGCGCGCCATGTAGGTGTGGACGTTAAGCGCATAAAACTGTATGTTCTTGTTACCGTCTCAGTGCTCATCGGCGTATGCGTTTCCATCGGCGGCACCATTGGCTTTGTTGGGCTTGTGATGCCGCATATGACAAGGCTTGTCGTTGGCCCCGATCATAAAAGGCTTCTTCCTGCGGCGCTTTTTTCCGGCGCAACGTTTTTGATGCTTGCCGACCTTGTCGGCAGGGTTTTGTTGAACCCGCTTGAGCTTCCCATCGGTGTGGTTACTTCGCTGGTCGGCGCGGTGGTGTTCATTTTTATATTCGCGCGCGCAAAGGAGGGGAAGCTTCGTGCTTGAAGTGAAAAATCTCTCTGTGCGCTTCGGCGCGCTTACCATTGTGGATGACGTGAGCTTTTCTCTCGCCGAGCATAGCTGGCTCATGGCAGTCGGCCCCAACGGGGCGGGAAAGACCACCCTTGTTAACGCTATTTCCCAGGGAATCCCTTACGCGGGAACGGTGCTTTTTGAACATGCGGACGTTTCTAAAATGAAGCCCTTGCGGCGCGCAAAAAGCATGGGCGTGCTCACCCAAAGCCACCACATGGCGTATTCGTTTACGGTAGAGGAAATCGTAAGGCTCGGGCGCTATGCTTACGCGCCAAAGCTTTTTTCCGTGCGAACCGACGAGGATGAGGAAATGGTGGAGGAGGCATTAAGGCTTACGGGTATGCTAGGCCTTCGTGAACAATCGGTTTTGACGCTTTCGGGCGGTGAGTTGCAGCGTGCTTTTTTGGCGCAGGTGTTCGCACAAAACCCGAAGCTTCTTATTTTAGATGAGCCTACCAACAACCTCGACCTCGTTTACCAAAAGCAGATGTTCGAGTTGATCGGGGAATGGGTGAAGAAGCCCGGCCGCGCCGTAATTTCGGTGGTGCACGACCTTGCGCTTGCCCGTTCTTACGGTACCCACGCCATGCTTTTAAACAAAGGGAAGCTTGTTGCATGCGGCGAGTTGGACGCGGTTCTGACGCGTGAAAACCTAAGCGCGGTATATGCGGTGGATGTGTACCAGTGGATGAAGGACATGCTGTCCCAATGGAGTTAAAGCACAAAACAATGGATTTTCAAACGATCAACCGCCATGTTTCGCCCGTTGGCAAAAGCGCTGCCGCGCTTTCTTAACGCACGGAAACGGTATCCTAAGGCCCGTGGAGAACTTTTGAAAGTTTGAGGATGCAATTGTCCGGTTTGCCGGCAGTTCGGCTGGTGCTTGGGGTTTTGGGTGACGAAATGTTTTTGTGTAGGAAGAAAGCGCCCGAATTTTCTGGGCCCGTCGGCGCTCTTTTGACAAAAATCCACGAACTTTTTGAGGGCGGCTAGAAAATGTCGTAAAAAACCAAAAACAAAAACGGTATTTTTTTGCTAAAAAGCGCTGCGGTTTTGCAGCGCTTTTGCATCAAAAAGGAAAATTAGGAAATAGTAAACCCCTAAAATTCTATGGATAAAATCAGGTATAAATATATTACTTTGATGCAATTTTAACAATTACAAGTACAAAAGCGATTCTTATACTTATGCAAAAAGACAGATGTTTGGTATTTATCAAACAATTGACCTTGGATAAAAGTTGTAGTATTATGATACAGGTATGCGGAGGTGAGATTGCTTGCTTGCGCAACATGTTATGCGAAAAAGAGGGAATTGTATGAAAAATGTCGTAATCATCGGCGCAGGGTACGCGGGCGTACTCATTGCAAAGAAATTAGCTAAAAAATTTAAAAAGAATCCCGATGCGATCAACATTACCGTGATTGACAAAAATACGTTTCATACAATGCTCACGGAACTTCACGAGGTGGCGGCCTGCCGCGTCGAGGAGGAAAGCATTCGCATAAGCTACAGCAAGGTTTTTGCCGGCAGACGCATCAATTTTGTGCAGGACTATGTGGAGTCCGTCGATTTTGAAAACAAAACCGTGCACGGTAGGCTGGGCAATTACCCTTACGATTATGTTGTGGTTTCGGCAGGCTCCAAGCCGACATACTTCGGCGTGGTAGGCGCAAAGGAAAACTGCTACCCGCTTTGGTCGTTTGAAGACGCCGTGCGTTTGAAGGACCGCATCCACGATTGCTTCCGCAAGGCTTCCGCGGAGCTTGATGAGACCGAAAAGAAAAAGCTTTTGAACTTCTACGTGGTGGGCGCGGGCTTCACCGGCGTGGAAATGGTCGGCGAACTTGCCGAATATGTGCCGATCCTGTGCGATCGCTACGACATCGATCCCGCACTTGTCACGCTTCACGATGTGGACGTACTGCCCCGCGTAGTGCCCACGCTCCCCGAAAAGCTCTCCGTTAAAATCCAACGCCGCCTCGAAAAAATGAACGTAAAGGTGATGCTCAACACCAACGTCGTAGAGGTAGGCGATGGCTACATCGACCTTGAACGTGGCGGCGAGCGCATGAGGAACATCGCTGGCACCGTCATTTGGGTTGCAGGCGTCGAAAGCTGTGAGCTTACGCAAAAAATCGGTGAAGAGCTGCCCAATCAGAGGCGCGGCCGCATCGAGGCGGATCAATTTTTGCGCAGCATAAAAGATAAGAACGTATACGTTGCGGGCGACAACCTCTGCTACACTGCCGAGGGTGAGAAGGCCCCCGTGCCGCAGATGGTAGAAAACTGCGAACAGAGCGCAGACGTTGTTGCGCACAACCTCAAGTGCGCCATCACCGGCGAAGGCGAAATGGAAGCATATAAGCCTGCGTTCCACGGCGTGATGGTGTGTGTGGGCGGCCGTTACGGCCAGGCCCACGTAGGTATGCCCGGCCGTATGTTCAGCCTGCCGTCGTTCTTGGCGATGTTCGCGAAGCACTTCATCAACATCGTGTATTTTGTGCAGGTGCTCGGCTGGAACAAGATCATGAGCTACATCAAGCACGAGTTTTTCACCGTGCGCAACAGGCGCAGCTTCGTTGGCGGGCATTTCTCCAACCGCACGCCCAGCTTCCTTCTTGTACCGCTTCGCATCTGGCTTGGTGCGGTGTGGGTGTTTGAAGGCATCATGAAAATTGTGGAGGGCTGGCTCAAGACCCCCATGCTCAAGAATTTCTTCGGCGGTGCGAGCAGCTGGTTTGACTCCATTCTCAATGCGGCAAGCGGCACGGTAGCAACCGCCGCAGCGGACGCCGTATCAAGCGGCACTGCTGTGGCCGCCGCAACGGATGCCGTATCGAGCGCCACAAGCGGCGGAACGGAAGCGGTAGCTTCCGCGGGAACGCTCCTTTTCAACATCAACTTCTTAGGCATTTTCAAGGCGATTTTCGTTACCGGCAAAACCGTTGCGGACTCTACGGTTGCCGATTATGCCTTTAAGCTCGACATTCCGCTGATGAACTGGTTCATCAACGAGGTGCTTCTGCCGCGGCAGGGGCTGTCGCTTGCGATGCAGATCTTCATCGTGTTTGCGGAAATCCTCATTGGCCTTGCGATGATGGGCGGCCTTTTCACCACGCTTTCAAGCGCCGTTTCGTTGGTGCTGATGTTCATGTTTGCAGCCACCACGGGCTTATACCTTTCCAACTTCTGGATGATCTTCGCCGCGATCGCCATCCTGTTCGGCGGCGGAAGGGTCTTCGGACTCGACTACTATGTGATGCCGCTTTTGAAAAAAAGCTGGGGCAACATCGGCTGGGTAAGGCGGTTATACATTTACCATGACTGATCGCGAAAACACAAACTCGCGCGCTACGGGGCTTTCCTATGAGGATGCCGCCATGGAGACGGCGAAGGAAATCAAACGGCTTTTAAGAGGTGCTCCTACCGTAATCCGCGGTATAACAACGCACCTTGCGAAGGCCGCCGGGAAAATGATCAGAGCGCGTGCGCTTCTTGCCTGCGCGCTGCGTGCGGATGGTAGCGTAAACCCCGATGCGGTAAAGGCTGCCGCCGCCGCGGAGCTGTTGCACCTTGCTACGCTTGTGCACGACGACATCATCGACGATGCGGATAAGCGTCGCGGCATTGAAACCGTACACAGGAAATTCGGCGAGAAATACGCCGTGCTTTGCGGCGACTACCTGTTTTGTACGGCCTTGGAGCTCGTTTCCACGGTGAGTACGCTTGAAAACCGCTCGAGTTCGCTAGACCGCACGTTCCCGCACTACCTTACAGAGGTTTGCTTGGGCGAGCTTCGCCAAAACAGCAACGATTTTAACTATGCGCTTTCCGAGCGCGAGTATTATAAGATCATTCGCGGAAAAACGGCGGCGCTGTTTGAAGCGTGCTTCTACATCGGCTTTTTGTTTTCCGACGAGCCGGAGGCTAGGCGCTCTCTTTATACGGAGGCGGGCAACAACGTGGGCGTCATCTTCCAACTCAATGACGATTGTGCGGATTACGCGTCCACCCTCAAGCAAAGCAAAAAGCCCGTACTTTCGGATTATGGACGTGGCGTGATTACGCTGCCGCTCATTTACGCCATGAAAAAGGACGCTGTGCTTCGGGAGCGCGCCGCTAAGGGCATTCCTCCCGAGGAGTTGAAGTTGGCCGTTACGGCGGCGGGCGGGCTCGCGTATACCTACGCAAAAATCGAGAGCCTGTACAAGAAAACCGTCAAGGTCATAGAAGCCATGGAACTGGGCGAAGCCAAGCAGGAGCTTTTGACGCAGTTGCTTCGCAAGTCCGCAGGCAGAGCGGTTTGAGCCGCTGCCACCCTCGGGGAAGGCGTAAAAATGGGGATCGTTAAAAAGCTTTTCAATTATGTTGAGATACAAACAAAGATCACGAGCGTTTTTCCTTTTTTTATGACGCTTGCGTATCTGTTTATCAACGGCAGACACATCGACCCGCTCCGTTCGGTTGTGTTTTTTCTTGGCATGCTTTTGTTTGACCTTACTGCAACCACGATCAACAACTACAACGATACGAAAAAGAACCGCCAAACGCTTGCGTTCCCGCGAAAAACAGCGCTTGTCATCACGTTTGTGCTGCTGATTCTAAGTGCCGTGCTCGGGTTTTACCTTGTGAGCCTTACGGACGTTGTGGTGCTTCTCGCGGGCGGGCTATGCTTCCTGTTCGGCATCTTGTATTCCTACGGGCCTGTGCCAATTTCACACGGCCCTTACGGGGAAGTCACCTCGGGGTTTTTCTACGGATTTTTAATCCCGTTTATCCTCGTTTATAGCAACGTGCCAAAGGACTTGGCCGTGTTTTCGTTTGCGGATGGCACGCTCAACGTGGGGCTTGGCGTAATGCCCATACTAGGCCTTGTTCTGCTTGCGGCTTTGCCGTTTTGCCTCACTGCAAACATCATGTTTGCCAACAACATCTGCGACAGGGAGCGCGATATCGAAGTGCAGCGCTTCACCCTCGCGTTTTATTTGAAAAAACAGCACGCGCTTTGGCTGTTTGCCGCCCTTTACTATGCGGCTTACGCCTCGGTTGTTGTGATGGTGGCGCTCAAATTGCTGCCGCCAACAAGCCTGCTCCTTCTTGTAACGCTCATTCCGGTGCAGAAGAACATCAACGTGTTCTTAAAAAAGCAGGTCAAGGAGGAAACCTTCGTCGTCGCGATCAAAAATTTTCTGATCATCATCGTGGCGCACATTACGTTGATTCTTCTCGGTGCGTTTCTGCCCGGCTGGGGGCCGCAATGAAATTTGCCGGAAAAAGAGACATTCTCCTCATCTCGGCGATCGTCGTGAGCGGGGTGCTGGTGTGGCTGTTTTTGAGCGGTGCTTTTTCTAAGGCCGGGTCGTACGCGGAAATTTACTATAAGTCCGAACTTGTAGAGACCGTTGCTTTGACCACGGAGCAGGAAAAGAGCTTCTCCATACCGCAGCTTGATAACGTGGTGTTTCATTTGTATGCCGATGGAAACATTGCGTTTGTAGAGTCCGACTGCCCCGATAAGGTGTGCATCCACGCGGGAAAGCTGCATCTTGACGGGCAAATGGCAGCATGTTTGCCAAACGAGGTTTACATCAAAATCGTGAGCGTGAGGGTTGACCCTGATGCGCCCGATCTTGTGATTGGTTAACGGGGGATCAAGTATGGATATGATGCAGCCCCCAAAAAAAAATAAGTCGGTCAACGTAAAGCGCATTGCGCTTCTCGGCATGCTGTTCGCGCTGGCGATTGTGCTTTCCATCATAGAAGGGTTCATACCGGTGCCGGTACCGGTGCCGGGTGTTCGATTGGGGCTTGCGAACATCGTCATCATGTTTGCGTTGTTCCAGCTTAACAAGCGCGACGCGCTCGGAATTGCGGTTTTAAAGGCCGGCTTCGTCGCCGCAACGCGCGGCGCGGTAGCTGGCGCGCTTAGCCTCACAGGCGGGCTTTTCGCATTTTTTGCCATGGTGCTTGTGCTCGTGCTTCTTAAAGAGAAAACGACGTACTTGTTCATCAGCATCGTGGGCGCGGTTTTTCACAACATCGGGCAGATTTTCATGGCATCGCTCATCCTCGACACTTTTTTGTGGCCGTATCTGCCGGTTTTGCTGCTTTCGGGCATTGTAACGGGATTTGCAACATCTGTTTTGCTGAAGCTTACGTCCCCGGTATTTCAGAAGTTGCATATAAAATAAACCCTAAAAATCAAGGAGGAAACCATGAAGAAACTTTTTGCTCTGGTTATGGCTACCATGCTGGTGGCCGCCCTGTTCGCGGGCTGTGGTTCCGCGACTGCTGAGACTGTAAAGACTGGTCTTGGTATCGTTACCTCTGTTTCTGGCTCCAAGAACGCTGCTGCGGATGCTGCCGGCCTGGCCCAGGGCTATTCCATCATCGCCGGCGTAACGGTTGATGCCTCTGGCAAAATCGTTGCCTGCGTGATCGACGCTGCCCAGACGAAGGTCAACTTCGACACCACCGGCGCCGTCACCACCGCGCTTGACACCCAGTACCAGACCAAAAACGAGCTTGGCACGGGCTACGGCATGCTCGCCTCCTCCGGCATCGGCAAGGAATGGAATGAGCAGGCTGCCGCGTTTGCTGCCTACGTCGTCGGCAAGACCCTTGACGAAGTGAAGGGCATCGCCCTTGACGAGGAAGGCCGCCCGACCGCTGCCGACCTCACCGCCTCCGTTACCGTTCATGTGAACGACTTCATCGTTGCCATTGAAAAGGCCGTCAACACCGCAACCGAGCTTGGCGCTTCCGCGTCCGATAAGCTCAGCCTCGGCACCGTCACCAGCATCAGCGGCTCCAAGAACGCCGCCGCGGACGCTGCTGGCCTCGTACAGGTTTACTCCATCTACACCGCTCTCACCCTCAACGACAAGGGCGTCATCACCAGCTGCGTGCTCGATGCGAGCCAGGCGAAGGTCAACTTTGACACCACCGGCACCATCACGTCCGACATCGCCGCACCCGTACAGACCAAGAACGAGCTGAAGGAAGGCTACGGCATGAAGGCCAACTCCGGCATCGGCAAGGAATGGTATGAGCAGGCTGCTTCGTTCGCCGCCTATGTGACCGGCAAGACCGCCGCCGACGTTGCGGGCATCGCCCTTGACGAAGAAGGCCGTCCGAGCTCTGCTGATCTCACCGCCTCCGTTACCGTGCACATCACCGACTTCCTCGGTGCCATTGCCAAGGCCGCGAAGTAACAACGTTCCCGCTATGCAACCGAATCGGAGAGGCAGTTTCCTGAAGCAATGAAATGCTTCAGGAAAGGCCGCTTCGCCGCAGGCGAAGCCTCGGGGCTTTAAAAAGGCGTCACTGACGCCTTTTTTGCCCCTTCGGGGCACCAAGCCCGCCGGCACGCAAATGTTCTTGTATTTCTGCGTATTCTATGAGCACCGTGCCGGCCTCTCCGATTTTCTTAAGACCATCCGTTTCAAAGGTGATCCATGAAAAAGTTTGTTGCCATTTTTCTTGTCATTATGCTCCTTGCTTCAAGCGGCTGTTCGCTCAAGCGCGAGCAGCGCTACAAGGCGCAGTTTCTAACCTTGTTTGATACCGTAACCACGATTGTGGGATACTCCGACAGCGAGGAGCATTTCGGCGAGCTTGCCGAAAAACTGCGCGCCAAGCTTTTTGAGTACCATCAGCTTTACGATATTTACAACGATTACGAAGGCATAAACAACATCAAAACCATCAACGATAACGCAGGGATTGCGCCCGTCAAGGTGGATTCGCGTATCATCGACTTGCTGAAGCTGATGATCGAGCGAAACCGCGAAACGGACGGTGCTGTAAACGTGGCGATGGGAGCCGTTTTGAACATATGGCACGACTACCGCGAGGCCGGCCTGAACGACCCGGAAACCGCGGAGCTCCCACCGATGAAGCTTCTTGAGGAAGCCGCAAAACATACCAACATCGCGGACATCATCATCGACGAGCAGGCGTCCACCGTTTATTTGAAGGACCCGCTAATGCGGCTTGACGTAGGCTCCACCGCAAAGGGCTACGCCACGGAGCAGGTCGCGCTCTACGCAAAAAGCCTTGGCGCAACGTCGCTTCTTTTAAGCGTTGGCGGCAATGTGCGCTCCATCGGCGCAAAGCTTGAGCCGGATTCCACAGGCGATACGCGCTGGAACATCGGCATTCAAAACCCCGATAAGTCAAGCGAACAGACGGAGCTTATGTACGTGCTCGTCAACGACGCGGCCATCGTATCAAGCGGCATTTACGAGCGTTACTATGTGGTAGATGGGGCGCAGTACCACCATATCATCGATCCGAAAACCCTCATGCCCTCCACGAACTATGCGCAGGTCACCATTTTATGCAAGGACTCCGGCACGGGGGATTCGCTTTCCACGGCGGTGTTCAACCTATCGGTGGAGCAGGGAAAAAAGCTCCTTAAAACCATGGATGGTGTGGAGGCGGCCTGGGTGCTCAAAGATGGCACCATCGAATATACCGACGGTTTTCTTGCGTATGTGCAGGAGGGCGGCGCGCAGGGCTGAGCGATTTTTCTTGACTGGCAGGCATGCTTTCCTGTAAAATTAAATACAGTCAAATAAGTGATTTTTCCGGTTGGGCGGCTATGCCGCTTCAAGATTGAAGCTTATGGGTGGGGGCTTTTGATAGCTCGCACCCTTTTTATTTTTTCTTTGGAGGTGTGAAAATGACGGTTTTTCAAGGAGCGGCGGTCGCGCTGATGTGTTTTTTAACGGTGTTTGCCGCACTGGGTGGCGTTTACCTGCTCGTAAAGGCAATTACGCTTTTGCTTCGCGCTTTTGGCGGAAAGGAAGAGGGGGTGTAATTGATGTGGAATGAAATGCTTCAGTCCCTTTTTCAAAGCACGGGTTTTTCTGCGTTTACCTTCCCAAACGCGCTGATGCTTGCGATGGCGCTTGTGCTTATTTACCTTGCGGTCGCCAAAAAATTTGAGCCGCTTCTTCTTTTGCCCATCGCGTTTGGGGTGATGCTCGCGAACCTCCCGCTTTCAGGGCTGATGGCGGAGCCAACAGACAGCAGCCCCGGCGGCCTTTTGTATTACCTTTACATGGGGGTTAAGCTTGGCATTTATCCGTCGCTCATCTTTTTAGGAATCGGTGCGATGACGGATTTCGGGCCGCTTCTGGCGCGTCCGTCAAGCCTGTTTTTAGGGGCGGGCGCACAGTTTGGCATATGCGCCGTGTTCGTGCTGGCGCTCTCCATGGGCATGACGCCCGGCGAGGCCGCATCCGCGTCGATCATTGCGGGCGCTGACGGCCCTACCGCGATTTTCCTTACAACGCGGCTTGCGCCGCACCTTCTCCCGGCGGTCGCCATCGCGGCCTACTCCTACATGGCGCTTATCCCGCTCATTCAGCCGCCGCTGATGCGGCTTCTCACCACAAAGCGCGAGCGCGAGGTAAAAATGGAGCAGCCGCGCGAGGTGAAAAAGGCGGAACGCATTCTTTTCCCCATCGCGGTCACGCTTTTTTGCGCGCTTCTCTTGCCTGCGGCCACGCCGCTTATCGGCATGCTGATGCTTGGCAACCTCCTTCGGGAGTCCGGTGTAACCGGGCGGCTGAGCGATACCGCACAAAACGGGCTCATTAACACCGTTACCATCTTTTTGGGCATCACCGTGGGCGCAACGGCGGATGCGGAAACCTTTTTGCGTCCTGAAACGCTCAAGGTAATTGCGCTTGGGCTTGCGGGCTTCGTACTGAGCACCGTAGGCGGGCTTCTTTTGGGCAAGCTCATGTATGTTTTGAGCGGCGGCAAGGTAAACCCGCTCATCGGTTCCGCAGGGGTATCCGCTGTTCCCATGGCCGCGCGTGTATCCAACAAGGAAGGGCTTAAGGCAAACCCCGCAAGTTATCTGTTGATGCACGCAATGGGCCCGAATGTTGCCGGCGTGATCGGCTCGGCGGTAGCGGCGGCGGTACTTCTCTCTTTGTTCAGCTAAATCGTAGCAAAAAGCAGGCAATCACTTAGGGCGTGTTTGACAGATACAACCACGCCCTTAATATAGTGCGTGGTTACCTTTGCTCTGAAAATGCCGCAATATGGTGTACTTTTATGGCGGGGCATTGTAGAATAACATATTAGATTCACATCTTTATCCCTAGCCAAATCAAAAAGAAGGATTGTGTAAACATGAGTACAGCTCAAATGCGCGCACAAAAAAAGATCGGCTACCACACGACCGCTGCCGAGCGTGTCAGCTACGGCGCATACTTCTTCGGGCAGAACATTTTTTATTATCTGCTCACGCAGTTTCTCTCTCCATTGATGACTGACATCGGCATTGCGGCCGCCGCGGCAGCCGCCATCACCATGATCGTTAAGGTATGGGATGCCATAAACGACCCCGTCTTTGGCGGCATTGTTGACAAGGTGCGCTTTAAAAAGGGCAAGTTTTTGCCGTGGCTTCGGATTTCGCTTATCCTCATACCTCTTGCAACGATATTTTTGTTCGCCGCACCTTCGGATGCCTCGGATACCGTAAAAATCATATGGATCGCAGTGGGGTATGTGCTGTGGGATACCGCCTACACCATTTGCGACGTTCCCATTTTTGGCATCGTCACCACGCTGACGAGCAACCTCTCGGAACGTACGTCCATCATGGCCATCGGCAGGATTTTTGCAGGGCTTGGCGCGGCAAGCGCAGTGATGCTTCTCCCGCAGATCCGCGAAGCGATGGGTGGATGGCTTCCCTCGGTCGTCCTCGCTTCCGTGATTGCGCTTGTTGTTATGGCGCCCATTTGCTTTACGGCAAAGGAACGCGTTGCGCCACCCGCAAACGAGAAAGCACCCGGGCTCAAGGAGATGTTCCGTTTCCTTAAAAACAACAAATATTTGCTTGTATTTAACCTTTCGCTTGTGATCGCGGCGCTCACGAACATCGCAGGGGGCCTCAACCTGTATTTTGCGCGTTACCTTTTGGGCAGCGAAGGCATGCTCACGCTGTTTGCGGCGATTGTGCTCATTCCAATGCTGGTTGCTTCAGCGCTTATGCCCTCGCTCATCAAAAAGGTGGATAAGTTCACCATGTATTTTTGGGCGGTCGCCTTGAGTGTGGTCTTTGGGGTAGCTCAGTACTTCATCGGTTATTCCAACATGACGGTTTTGATCATCACCACCCTTATCCGCAACATCCCCGTCGGCGTTACAAGCGCGCTCATGTTTATGTTCACACCGGATTTTGCCGAATACGGGCATTATAAAACGGGCGTCAACGCGCCGGGTATCGCATTTTCCCTGCAAACCTTTACCGTCAAGCTCACGGCGGCCCTCTCCGCCTCTATGGGGTTATTGGCACTTGCGGCCATCGGCTTTGTGGAAGGCGAAGGTGCGGTTCAACCCGCGGGCTTTAATGACAAGTTTTGGCTCATCTATGCGCTTTTGCCGTGCGTAGGTTCGTTGCTTTCGCTGCCGGTGCTGTGGCTGTATAAGCTTCGCGACAAAGACGTGCAGATCATGACCAACTGCAACAGCGGCGAGATTACCCGCGAGGAGGCCGAGCGTCTGCTTGAAGCTGGGTGCGGCGAAAACGGCAGACAAAAATAAAGAACCGCTTGTTTGAAAAGCAAAAGCCCGCGGGTGAAATCCGCGGGCTTTTTATATAGACCGGTTCTATTCCTTCGGCAAAAAGCGCACGCGCGCATGGAGACCATAGGTTTCACTTGGCTTTAAAATGTAAGGCTCGTGGAGCGCCGCTACGCCGGGCAAATCACCGCCCACGCCACACATTGCGCCGTCGAGCGAAAGCTCAGTAAAATCCTCATACTTGAGCTCGTGCAGGTGCTCGGCTGCGTCAAGCGCCTCCTGTGTATACGCATGCGCGGAAAACAAAAGGCCGTTCCCGCTCAAGTCCTCCACCGTAAAAGCACCCATGCTCCCCGCAAGCGTCAACTCACGTACGCCGCCGCGCGTGCCGTTTTCCTGTGGGCGCATATAGCGGTGTTCAAGCTCCTTAACCGTAAGCGCGTAGCGTGAAACAGGCGCGCCCGTTTCACGGTCGGGGTAGTTTTCGTGTGGGCCGCGCCCGTACCAGCGCGCGCTTTGAAAGCTTTCGGGCAAACAAAGCCGCATGCCCGCGCGGGGCAGCTCCAGTTTTTTGGAGCGGGAGAATTGGCAAATTTCAACGGAGCCGTCGCCGTACACCTTGTATACGACTTCCGACCTTTTCAAAAGAGGGTGCTTCCATTGCGCGGTCACGCGCACATAGCCATCCTGAATCCTTGCGTCCATGGGGCGGGCCGTTTCCCTTTTTGCGGCGCGCTTCCATTTTTCACAGGGGAGAAAAGGCAAAAGCTGCGGCACGAAGTTGGAAAAGCCGCGGTCATTGTCGGTTTGCGCGCGGAAATGGTTGGGGCGAAGCGGCGAACGCAGCCACTCCTTTTCACGGATGCGCGCACTTATGAACATGCCCTGCGCAAAGATATAAGAAAATTCCTCTCCCATAACCGTCAGCCGTTCGCTTTCCCATATGAGCCGTGGGGCAGGGGCGGTACTGTGATAGGCACTTAGCTTGCGTTTTTGGAGCGGAATTTGGCTGAACGCAAGTTCGTAGCCTTTCTCTGCCCATGGCGCGCTTTCCTTCAAAAGGAAACGGAACGTGATAAACGCTTCCTTGCCTGCAGGGATAGGTTTTTGAAATGCGATTTGAAACTCCCTTCCACAAAGCGGGGCCACGTTTTGATAAAGGGTGGGGGTTACCTTGCCTTCCTCCCACAAAACGCCTTCCACCTCTGTACGCCATGTAAGGTCATAGGCGGAAAGGTCTGAAAACAACTGGTTGTTGCGCACAAGGAAGCGGCTTTCGCGAAGGTTCACCGGCAGTACATGAAGTGTTTGGTAGCACTTTTTCACCTCGTAGGCAGAAGGGTGCGGTGTTCTGTCCGCCGCAACAATGCCGTTCGCGCAAAAATAGCGGTTGCTGCCTACGGAAAAAATGCTCTTGTGTCCGTTGAGGCGGAAGCGCTCCTGAAAGTCATCGCCGTAAAGCCAGCGGTCGCCCTCGGGTGTTTTCTGGCGGATGGATTGATCCACGAAATCCCAAATATAGCCGCCGCAAAGGTGGTCGTACCGCTCGAATGCGGCGGTATACTCGTTGAGGTTGCCAACGCTGTTTTCCATCGCGTGCGCGTATTCGCAAAGAAGCACGGGCATGTGGCCGTACTGCTCCTTTGCAACTGCCTTGCTGTCGGACGCAAGGGCGTTGATGATTCCCTTCGGGCGTTCAAGCGACTGCTTTTCGCACAGGGCGCGGAAGGTTTTCGCATCCGGGTACATGCGGCTGATGACGCTCGAGCTTTTATCGCTGTGCTCGCCCTCGTAGTGGAAGGGGCGTGTATCGTCGAGTTGCTGCGCCGCAAGGCGCATGGCTTCGAAATTGCCGCCCATCCCCGCTTCGTTACCGAGGCTCCAGAAAAACACGCAAGCGTGGTTGCGGTCGCGAAGCACCATGCGGCGCATCCTATCCACGCAGGGCTCCTTCCAGCGCTCCTCACCAAGCGGCAGCTTGCGCCGTGCCCCGTGGGACTCAAGGTCGTTTTCATCCATCACAAGAAGTCCAAGCTCATCACACAGCTCGTAAAAAAGCGGATGGTTGGGGTAGTGGCTGGTGCGTACAGAGTTGATGTTGAGCCGCTTCATGAGCATAAGGTCTTCC
>JAEZGQ010000230.1 GCA_023416895.1 Bacillota bacterium
GTGACGAGCGCGACAAAAAAACCCTCCAAGCCATATTGGCAAAGACCGGCGTTGTGCGCATTACAAGCGGGGCGCGCATGTCCGAAGGCTATTGCGGCATGCCGCATGACGGCGAGTTTGCCCTGCGAAAATATATGAAGATCGTGTCGTATGAGGATTGAGGCCACTGCGATTTTTAAGCAAAAAATCTACACATACCTATTGACTTGGAGTAGCTCCAACCATTTACAATGGTATACAAGGCGTTGCGCTCGTCCGCTCGGCCTTTATACCCAAAGGAGGATCGTACAATGAACCGTGAACCGCTGAAAACGAACGATAAAAAGCTGGGCTTTGGTTTGATGCGCCTGCCTATGCAAGGGGAGGAAATCGACCTTGTAGAGGTTAAGGCAATGGTGGACCGCTTTATGGAGGCGGGCTTTACGTATTATGATACGGCGTATGTATACGGCAACGGAAAATCCGAGCTTGCCGCGGGGGAGGCGCTCGTCAAGCGGTATCCCCGCGATTCCTTCCGTTTGGCCACAAAGCTGCCGGTCTGGGCGGTGAAGCAACCCGAGGACATGCAGCGCATTTTTGACACCCAGCTCGAGCGCACCGGTGCGGGCTATTTTGACTATTATTTGCTGCACGCTCTCAACCGCGACAGCTATTTGCAGACCGAAAAATTCGGCGCGTGGCAATTTGGCCTTGAACTCAAGGAAAAAGGCCTTATACGGCACCTCGGCTTTTCGTTCCACGATGATGCGCAGTGCTTGGACAAAATCCTCACGGAGCATCCGGAAGCGGAGTTTGTGCAATTACAGATCAACTACGCGGATTGGGAAGACAAAGGCGTGCAGTCGAGGCTGTGCTACGAGGTTGCCCGAAAGCACGGCACCCCCATCATCGTGATGGAGCCGCTCAAGGGCGGCGCACTGGCCGCAATGCCGCCCGAGATACAGGGTATTTTCCGGCAGGCAAACTCCAATGCCTCCGTGGCCTCGTGGGCCATGCGCTACGCGGCGTCGCTGGATGGCGTTATGATGGTGCTCAGCGGCATGTCAGACATGGCGCAGATGGATGACAACGTGAGCTATATGGCCGACTTTCAACCTATGGACACTTCGGAGCACGCCATCGTTTCCGACGTTGTGGAACGGCTAAAAAAGATACCTACAATCCCGTGCACTACGTGTAAATACTGCGTGGACGATTGCCCGCAGAAGATCAACATCCCCGGCGTGTTTGAGGCGTTTAACGACTATACGCTGTACAACAACCTAATAAGCGCCAAGGGCCAGTATCGCTGGAACATAGGCAAAGGGGGAAAGGCGTCGGACTGCATCGCCTGCGGTGCGTGCGAGAGCCATTGCCCGCAGCATATCCATATCCCCGAGCTATTTGAAAACATCGCAAAGGTGCTTGAATAGCAAAATCGGCCGATGCGGCGCCGAAGCGGCGGAATATGAACAATTTTATCCGCATTCCGGTTTTCCTTCTTAGCGGAACCGCTGAAGCGACGGACTTTTTGGGTTACTTGCTGTATAAAAGCAACAATTCGAACTGCCAAAGCAAAAATGACTACGATAACAATGGTGAACAAGCAAAAACGGCATCCCGGCGGGATGCCGTTTTGTTTGGCTTTACGAAACCGTTGCAACCATCTGCACTGTACCTGATTTGTGCTATAGTATTGATATACTTTGGGGTACGCTTTAAAAAATCGGATAGATACAAAGGAGATATCAAGTGAACGGTGAGAAAAATACGATTGCTGGGAGAGGACAGATAGCCACGCATGAAGTCCATATTGCAACTTCGGATAAAATGAAACTTTTGCAGCTGCTGAATGAAAACGGCATAAAGTTAAACGGTTATGCGGAAATGCTGCTGAACCATCCGGCGTTTACAATACCACCGGAAGGCAGTGTCTATACCGTCATGGAGGTTACGGTTGAAAGTGTGGGGTTTTGCCAAGGCGCTTCACTTTCGCAAATATTGGAGCAAGCGAAAGCATCAGGGTATGGATTATGTCCGATGGGGCTGGCTCCGTTTTTTCGCTTGACGTATATGGCGCAAAAGGAAGTAGAGGAGGAAACAGACAAACAACATCGGGCACCGGTTGGCTCAATTACAATCGCATCGCTTCCCTTGTCAAACGATGTTGATTTCCCCAAAGGGTTTTATATCAGAAAAATGAACGGCGAGCTATGGCTGAGAGGGTATATCTGCGATGACCAGCACATTTGGTCAAAGGATGATAAATTCCTTTTTCAGACGAAGGGACTTGAAGCCGCCGCCGTGAAACGCTAAAACCGCTCCGCCGGAGCGGAAAGCCCTTGTTCCATGTTAAAAACAAAAAGCAGCGCTTCCAAGAAGGCTGCTTTTTTTGGTATCTCTCGATACGGTTCCCGTTTCCCTTTTTGCTCCCGTCAATCGTTTATATCTTTTCGCGGCTGCCGGGCTTTTCAAGCCTGTGCTCACCCGCGGCGCAAAGTGGGCAGGCGGCGGGGTCGTAGGATTCTATTTTTAGCGTGAGGGCGGCATATACAGGCAAAGAGAAGGTGCAATCCTTCGCACGGCGGTCAACGATGCACGCCACGCCGATCACCTTCGCACCCATTTCCTCCAGTACCATTACGGTTTCCATGGTGGATTTGCCCGTGGTAACGACGTCCTCTGCGATGATGATTTTGTCGCCCGCACCCACGGAGAAACCGCGCCGAAGCTGCATTTCGCCGTCCTTGCGCTCGGTGAAAATGCTCTCAAGGCCAAGCTGGCGCGAAAGCTCGTAGGATACGAGTATCCCGCCCATGGCAGGGCCGCACACCTTGGTGGCGCCAAGCGGCCTTACCTGCTCCGCAACGCCCTCAAGCACCTGCGCAGCAAGGTTAGGGAAGCGAAGAAGCTTTGCGCATTGGCAGTAGCCGCCGCTGTGCAAGCCCGAGGAAAGCAGGAAATGCCCCTCCAAAAACGCTTCGCATTGCTTCATGATACTAAGATTGTCTGCCATAGCTCCTCCTCTGTTTCTTTATAAAATACCGCATAGCTCACCGATGTTGGAAAGCTCGTTTTCCACGCAGTAGTCCATAAGCCCATCGATGATCGTAAGCATGGCGCGCGGGTCGGCAAAGGTCATGGAACCTACCTGTACGGCGCGCGCACCTGCCATAAGAAACCCAAGCGCATCCTCCGCGCTTGTAATACCGCCCATGCCGACGACGGGGATTTTTACCCTTTTTGCGACCTGGTGCACCATCCGAAGCGCGATGGGGCGTATGGCGGGACCGGAAAGGCCCGCGTACACGTTGTCGAACACGGCGCGCCTTTTTTTTACGTCGACGGCCATTCCTAAAAAGGTGTTCACAAGGCTCAACGCGCCCGCCCCCGCGGCTTCGCAGGCAAGCGCCACGGCTGTAATGTCCGGCGCGTTTGGCGTAAGTTTTACCATAAGGGGGTGTTTGGAAACGGCTTTCACTTTTTTTGTGATGTCCGCCGCGCTTTCGGGCAGCATACCAAACGACATACCGCCTGCCTTCACGTTGGGGCAGGAAATGTTCAACTCCAGAATGTCGATGTCCGCCTCGTTCAAAAGCTCCGCGCCCGCAAGGTAATCCTCCTCGCTGTGCCCGCCGAGGTTGGCGATCACCGCACAGCCCAAAGCACGCATATGGGGCGCTTCTTCCTCTACAAAGGCCCTTACGCCCGGGTTTTCGAGTCCGATGCTGTTGAGAAGCCCAGCGGGCGTTTCGAAAATGCGTGCGCCATCATTGCCCAAGCTCCCGTTTAAGGTAAGCCCCTTGCCGCTGATGCCGCCCAAACGCGAAAGGTCGAAAAGCGTTTCATAATCGCGCCCGAAGCCGAAGGTGCCCGAGGCCGCGATGACGGGGTTTTTCAAAGTTACGCCCAGAAGCGTTGTTTCAAGCGGGTTAGAGGGCATGGCGTACCTCCTTATAGTCAAACACCGGCCCATCCTTGCACACGCGCTTGTTGCCAAGCTCCGTTTTGCAAGTGCAGCCGAGGCACGCGCCCACGCCGCAGGCCATGCGCTTTTCAAGCGACACGAAAAGCCGCGCGTCCGCGGCGTCCGCCGCTTCCGCCGCGGAGCGAAGCATGGGCGTGGGGCCGCAGGCGTAATAGGTAGCACCGCGCGTAAAATCCACATCCCGCGTCACAAAGCCGCCGATGTTCGTATAAACTTTGTCCGCGTAAGCGGCAAAGGCGCTTTCCATGTACGCTTCCTCGCGAAAGCCAAGATGAACTTCAATGTTGCGCTCAGGCTCCCTTTCGCGAAGCGCTTTTGCTAAGAGGTGCATCGGCGCGCAACCGATGCCGCCGCCGATGAGAACGGCGTTACCGGGCAAAAGCGAAAACCCGTTGCCGTAAGGCCCCTGTAAGTCGATTTCCTGCCCGGCCTGCATCGCCGAAAAAAGCGCCGTTCCGCGCCCTGCGGTTTGGTAGAGGAACGAAGCCTCCTCGCCATTGCTGTCAAAAATACTGATCGGCCTTCCTAAAAACGGGTCGAGCACGTTTTTTATGCTGAGCATCATAAACTGCCCCGCAACGGCACTCGGCGCGCCGCCAAGCCGCATCAAAAAAACGTCCTTCGCGATTCGCGTGTTTTCACGGATCACAGCCATGAAAGAATGTCCTCCCGCATGGCGCGCACGGCGCGAAGCACATGCTCCTCAAAACCTTCTTCCTCGGTTTTCCCCTTGTGCGCGGTAATGAGGCCGCGGGAGGAATTGACGACCCCGCGAAGCCCGTCTTTAAAAAACACGGAAATATCCTTGCCGGTGCCGCCCTGCGCGCCGTAGCCGGGGATGAGGAGCATTGTATTGGGCATAAGCTCGCGTATTTTTTCAAACTCGCCCGGGTAGGTAAGGCCCGTAACCGCGCCGATGGCGGAGTAGCCGCTTTCACCCAAGAACGGCGCGCCCCATTGCGCCACCTTTTGTGCCATGCGCTGATAAAGCGTCATGCCGCCTACGTCAAGGTCCTGAAAGTCCCCGCTGCCGGGGTTGGAGGTTTTCACCAGCACAAAAAGCCCTTTTCCCTTTTCGAGGTACGGGTAGTAGGGGGAAATCGCATCCTCGCCCATGTAGGCGTTTACGGTGATGATGTCGGTTTCAAAATCGCCCGTAAAATGGCCTTGCGCATACTGCGCGGCCGTGGAGGAAA
>JAEZGQ010000233.1 GCA_023416895.1 Bacillota bacterium
GCGTTTACGGCCGCGGCGGCGTTTTTGGTGCGTGCAAGCTTGATGAGCGTTTGAAAGCGGTATTGCGCGAGCTTGCGTTTTACAGGCGCCGCCGCCGACAAAAGAAGCAAAAGCTCCTTTTCGTTTGCCCCCTGCGTGCGGTAAGCTTCAACAATGACCTCCTTCGCGCCCACAGCGAATGCATCGCACGCGTCGCGGGGTGCCTGTTCGGTTTCCCCCGTGAACAGCGCGCGCAAAAACACCGAAAACGGCGGAAACATGGAGGCGCGCCGCGCGGCGATCTCATAGTTATAAAACGACTCGTAGTCGTGCCGCGCCGCAAGAAGAATGGCCGGGTGATCGGGTGTGTAGGTTTGTATCACAACGCTGCCGGGCTTTTTCGCGCGCCCCGCACGCCCCGCCACCTGCGTTACAAGCTGAAAGGTGCGCTCGCAACTTCGATAGTCCGGAATGTGCAGCGTTGCATCCGCCGCGATTACGCCGACGGCGGTTACATTTGGCATATCAAGCCCCTTGGCGACCATTTGCGTACCGATGAGCGCCTGCGCTTCGCCGCGCTCAAAGCGGCTCAAAAGCTCGTAATGCGCGTTTTTGGTGCGCGTGGTATCGGTATCCATACGGAGCGTTTTAACGTTCGGAAAGTATTTTTGCACCTGCTCCTCCACCTGCTCGGTGCCGATGCCGAAATATTTGATGTACGGCTTGCCGCATTCCGGGCATTTTTGCGGCACGCGCGAGGTTTTGCCGCAGTAATGGCACTTCAAAAGCCCGTCCGCCTTGTGGTAGGTCATAGAAACGTCGCAGTCGTTGCACTTTACAACATAGCCGCAGCCTCGGCATGAAACGAAGGTGGAATATCCCCGGCGGTTCATGAAAAGAATGGCCTGCTCGCCCGCGTCGAAGCACGCCTTGAGCCGCTCGTGCAGGCGCGCACTCAGAATGCTGTTGTTGCCGTTTGCAAACTCTGCACGCATATCCACGATTTCAACGCTCGGCATGGGCAGTTCGTTGACACGCTCCAAAAGCTTCAAAAGCGTATAGCGCCCGCTTTGGGCACGATGATAGCTTTGCAACGAAGGCGTGGCGCTCCCCAAAACGAGCGCCGCACCGTTGAGCTTGCAACGCTTGGACGCTACCTCAAGCGCGCTGTAACGCGGAACGGTTTCGGACTGGTACGAGGGCTCGTGCTCCTCATCGATCACGATGAGGCGTATGTTTTCAAGCGGGGCAAACACGGCGCTCCTCGCGCCGACCACCACGTCAACCTTCCCTAGGCGGATGCGCCGCCACTCGTCGTAGCGCTCGCCCGCACTTAACCGCGAATGAAGAAGTGCCACACGTTCGCCAAAGCGCGCGCGGAAACGCTCCATCGCCTGCGGCGTAAGCGCGATTTCCGGCACAAGCACAATGGCCGTGCCGCCCATGGCGATCACGCTTTTCACCGCGTGCATATATACTTCGGTTTTCCCGCTGCCGGTAACGCCGTGCAGCAAAAATGTGCCCTCTCCCTTTGCAGCGCCTGAAGCAATGCTTTCATACGCCTCGCGCTGCGCGCACGTTAAGGGGAGCTCTGTATCCTTTTGAATGTTCTTGCCTTCAAACGGGCTTCGAAACACCACATGTCCCTTCTCGTGAACATAGCCTTTCTCCACAAGCGCATGGATGGCGCCTGCGGCACCCGGCACAAAAGCGGTAATGTCTGCTGCGCTCATGGGTGCGTTCGCTCGGCACAAAAGCTCGAATACCTCGTACTGTTTTGGCGCTTTTGGCGTACCGTCCGCCTTCAAAAGCGAAGCTTTGGCGCGTTCAACGTCAAGCCCTTCGGCGACGACGAGCGTGCGGATGCTTTTTTCCTTCACCCCGCCGCCGCGAAGCTGCGCGGGGATCATAAGCCTTAATGCATCTACCAAAAGGCAATGGTAGTTTTCCTTCATCCATGCAGCAAGTGCAAGCTGCTCATGGGTAAGCACACCGTATGGTTCGAGCGCACGAAGCACGTTTTTGACGCGAAGCATTTCGTCAGAAAGCTCTTCCACGACCTCGAGCACAAAGCCCTCGATGCGTTTGTTGCCCGCGCCAAAAGGTACCAGCACCCTTTGCCCAGCCGTTAAGGCAATTTCCTCCGGCACAAAATAGGTGAACAGCCTGTCCACATTGGAATGGGCGATGTCTACAAGCACGCGCGCGTACAGGGCGGTTCACCTCCTTTAACAGCCTTTATAGAATTATACCATACGTATGCGAATTTGCGCGAAAAAAGCGCCCCTCGCAAGAGAAGCGCAAACACAGTGAATCATTATTTTACTCGAACAGTCTATCCAACAGCCAGTCCGCTAGCGCGCGTTTTTCCATCACGCCGCTTTTGAAGCTGTCGCCGTTTCTTGTGTAGAGCGTAACGGCATTTTGGGAAGATTGAAAGCCGATTTCGGGGTTCGAAACATCGTTTGCGGCAATCATATCGAGGTTTTTGCGCACAAGCTTTTGGCGTGCGTTTTCCGTGAGGTTTTCGGTCTCCGCGGCAAAGCCCATAATGCGCTGTTCCTTTTTCCTTACACCCATGGCGGCGAGAATGTCGCGCGTAGGCTTAAGGGTAATCGTCAATGCGTCTTTCCCGTTTTTCTTGATTTTCTGCTCGGCAACCGCTTCGGGCGTAAAGTCCGCCGGAGCCGCCGCCATTACAAGCGCGTCGCAAGCGTCGAAGCGTTCATCAACGGCACAAAACATTTCATCCGACGAAGTCACATCCACACGTTCCACACCCGCAGGTATAGAAAGCGCCACAGGGCCAGAAACGAGTGTAACGAGCGCGCCGCGCGCCGCCGCGGCCTCGGCCAGCGCATAGCCCATTTTGCCGCTTGAACGGTTGGTAAGGTATCGCACCGGGTCGAGCCGTTCGCGGGTGGGGCCCGCGCTTACGAGGATGTGCTTTCCTTCAAGGTCGCGCTTGGGGTAAAGAAGCGCCATGGTCGCCTCGATGATGTCGTTTACGTCCGCAAGCTTGCCAAGACCCACGTCGCCGCAGGCAAGAAGCCCGCTTTTTGGTTCAACAAAGCTGCATCCCCGCTCGCGGAGGATTTCCATGTTGGCCTGCGTGGCGGGGTGAAGGTACATGTTGGTGTTCATCGCGGGCGCGATGAGGATGGGCGCGCGGGTAGCCATGATGGTTGTTGTGAGCATATCGTCTGCAATGCCATGCACAGCCTTCGCAAGAAAATTTGCGCTTGCGGGTGCAACAAGAAACACATCCGCTCGCTTGGCAAGTGCGATGTGCTCAATTTCCCACGGCGTTTCGCGGTGGAACATATCGGTTACAACGGGGTGATTGCTAAGCGATTCGAGGGAAAGGGGCGTGATAAATTCCGCGCCGGACTTTGTGAGGATGCAATACACGTCCACGCCGCGTTTTTTAAGCCCGCTTACGATGTCGCAGGCCTTGAAGGCGGCGATGGAGCCGGTAATGCCCATCACAACGGTTTTCGCGCTCATTTTAAGGCTTCCTCGGGGTATTCGATGCCGAGCTTATCGCCATAAAGCTCTTCCACGGCCACGGAAACGGGCTTGCGTTCGCCGAGCTTTTCGGGGTCGTTCAGGAGCTGGCGCGCACGCTTGGATACCACGGAAACGAGCATGTAGCGGCAGTTCACCTTATCAAGCAACACATTGAGGGACGGTTTGTTCATCATTGTTTTTTCGAGCCTCCTTCGAGATCCTCCACAAAATCGAGCCTGCGGAACACGCGCATGTGCTCCGCCGAAATGATATGCTCTACGGCGGTGACCGCCTTGTCGAGCACGTCGTTTACTACAATATAGTCGTATTTTTCAGCCTGCCGCAGCTCGTAAAGCGCTTCGCCGAAGCGGCGCTCCACCACTTCCGGCTCCTCGGTGCCGCGCCCGATCAGGCGGGACTTGAGGGCGCTCATGGAGGGCGGCGCAAGGAAAACGGCGATTGCAAACGGACAGCACTTTTTTACCTGATTCGCGCCGTGCACATCGATTTCCAAGATGATGTCGTGTCCGGCGGCAAGCTCCTCCTCCACGTAGGCCCGCGGGGTTCCGTAATAGTTGGAGCCGTAAACGCTGGTATATTCCAAAAACTCGTCGTTCACGATCATGCGTTTGAATTCTTCGTCGGTTTTGAAGAAATAGCTGACGCCGTCGATCTCACCCGGGCGCTTGCTGCGCGTTGTTGCGGAAACCGAAAGCTTAAGGTTCGGGTTTCGCTCCATAAGCGCCTTGCAAACAACGCCCTTTCCGACGCCAGATGGGCCGGAAAGTATGATCAGCAGGCCTTTTTTGGGTTTTTGCATAGATTCCTCCGAAAAACGTTTCTGCTTACGGCTTTGCTACGGTGCCTCAACGGGCCTGTTCCTTGCAAAAAGCCGAAGGCTCTCTTTTTGCGTTTACTGCTCCTCACCGCTCATGATCCTGCCCGCAACCGTTTCCGGCTGAAGCGCCGAAAGAACCACATGCGTGCTGTCCATGACGATCACCGCTCTTGTACGCCTGCCATGCGAGGCGTCAATGAGCCTTCCGCGCTCGCGTGCATCCTGTACGATGCGCTTGCTCGGCGCGCTGTCAGGAGAAACGATGGATATAATCCGCGACGCGGAAACGATGTTGCCAAAACCCACGTTCACAAGCTTTGCCGACATTTTTCTATCCTACACCCTTATTCGATATTTTGAACCTGTTCGCGTATTTTTTCGATTTCCGCCTTGCCAAGGATTACAAGCTTAACGATCTCTGCATCGTTGGCTTTGGAGCCGATGGTATTGAACTCGCGGTTGAGCTCCTGCACCACAAAGTCAAGCTTCCTGCCGGCGGGCTCGCTTCCGTTGAGAAGAAGCTCCGTTTGAACAAGGTGGCTTTTGAGGCGCACAAGCTCCTCGTCGATGCTCGCTTTGTCCGCAAACAAAGCGACCTCCGTCGCAAGCCGCGTGCGGTCTACCTCGACGGCACCGTTCAAAAGCGTTTCGATGCGTTCGGTGAGCTTCAAACGGTATTCCTCCACCACAAGCGGAGCACGAAGCGCAATCTTCTCGCCGATTTCAAGCAGAGTTTTTGCCCTTAAGCAAAGGTCGCTTGCAAGCCTGCCGCCTTCAAGCGCGCGCATTGTTTTGAGCTCTTCGATGGCCTTTG
>JAEZGQ010000056.1 GCA_023416895.1 Bacillota bacterium
CGAGCTTGTCTTTTGTAATGTCTCCAATTATGCGTATGGCAAGGCCGGGGCCGGGGAAGGGCTGGCGCCATACGAGCTCTTTTGGCATACCGAGGTGTTCGCCAAGCGCGCGCACTTCGTCCTTAAAGAGCATCTTTAACGGCTCCACTAGGCCCTTAAAGCCGATGTCCTTGGGAAGCCCGCCCACGTTGTGGTGGCTTTTGATGGTGGCGGAGCCACTGGTGCCGCTTTCAATGATGTCCGGGTAAATGGTGCCCTGCAAAAGGAAATCCGCTCCGCCGAGCTTTTTTGCTTCCTCCTCGAACACGCGGATAAATTCCGTGCCGATGATCTTACGTTTCTGCTCGGGGTCGGATACGCCCTCGAGCTTTTTCAAAAAGCGCTCGCTCGCGTCCACCGCGATCACGTTGAGATTTAAATTGTCGCGGTAGTAGGTAAGCACCTCTTCGGCCTCGTTGTGGCGAAGAAGGCCGTGATCCACAAAAATGCAGGTGAGCTTGTCGCCCACGGCGCGGTTCACAAGCACCGCAGCCACGGAGGAATCCACACCGCCACTCAATGCGCCGAGCACACGCCCGCTGCCGACCTGCGCGCGCACTTCCTCCACAAGGGTTTCTGACAGCGCGCCGGGGCTGTAGGTGCATTCACATTTGCAGATGTTCTTTAAAAAGTTGTGGAAAATGCGCTCGCCCTTTGGCGTATGCGCCACCTCTGCATGGAACTGTATGCCGTAAAGCCGCTTTTCGTCGTTAGCGAACGCCGCAAAGGGGCAGTTTTCCGTATGGGCAATGGAGGTGAAGCCCGCGGGCATTTTCGTAACGGAATCGTTGTGGTTCATCCACACATAGCCTGCGTCGAGCCCTTCAATAAGGGGATGATCGCTCATTTCAATGGGCGTTTTGCCGTATTCGCGGATGGCAGCGGCGTCGATGGAGCCGCCGAACACCTTGGCGATGTACTGCATGCCGTAACAAATGCCTAAAACAGGTACGCCGAGGGAAAATACTTCGTCGAGGCAGGTCTTCGCGTTTTTTTCATATACGCTGTCCGGCCCGCCAGTGAAGATAATGCCGTTCAAGCCTTCGCCCTTGATGCGCTCAAGGCTTGCACCGTGGGGAATGAGTTCGCTGAACACGCCCGCCTCGCGTACACGGCGTGCGATGAGCTGGTTGTATTGGCCTCCAAAATCGAGTACCGCAATGCGTTCCATAGAAATCCTTTCGTATCCGTATCATGCTGCGCCGCAAAAACAAAAGCTATGCAGCGGCGTATTTTCAAGAGCCTACGCCCTAGGTGCGGAACACGATACCCGCTTCGTCCGCTTTTTCGATGATGGCAAGGGATTGTAAATTTACGCCCTGTGCCCGAAGCTTGTCGCCGCCGCCCTGAAACCCTTTTTCGACGGCCACGCCGATGCCAAGTAGCTCTGCGCCCGCCTGGCCCACAATGTCCACAAGCCCGCGAAGCGCTTCGCCGTTTGCCAAAAAATCATCTACGATCAGCACCTTGTCACCTGCTTTGAGCCATTGGGCGGACATGAGCAATGTGACTTTCTTTTTATAAGTGTAAGAGAAAATTTCGCTTTGGTAAAGCCCGCCTTCGATGTTGTCGGACTTTGCTTTTTTGGCGAAGATCATCGGCACGCCAAATTCCAGCGCGCATACCGTCGCAAGGGCAATGCCCGAGGCTTCCACGGTGAGAACGGCGGTGAGGCCATCCAAGGGGAAACGACGCTTAAACTCCAGCGCCAATTCGCGCATAAAGCCTACGTCTATGCGGTGGTTCAAAAACCCGTCTACCTTGATGATGTTGCCGGGCAGCACGCGCGCCTCGCGCCGGATGCGTTCTTCAAGAAGCTGCATTGTAAACCATCCCTTTTAAAAAATTTTAAAAATGAAAATCAGCCGCTTCCGCGGGCGGCAAACCTGCCGCCGCATGAAACGGCTAATCCAAATGCAAGTGATAAATGCTTGAGGCGTATACGATATCCGTACCTCGCTTTTTGAAGCTTCCGTGGCGGTCAAGGCGCATGCCGCACTTTTCCATCACGCGCGCGGAAGCAGTGTTTTCGGTGGCAATGGTACCCTGAAACTCGCGGATGCCCTTGGAATAGGCAAAGGAAAGCATCGCCTCCGCCATCTCCGTGGCGTAACCCTTTCCCCACACATTCTTGCGCACGCAGTACCCAAAGCCCCACTGTGTGGGGCCGCCTTCAGGGCCAACGCTACAGGTGCCGACTGGCTCTCCGGTTTCTTTTAAGTACGCGATAAACGGGTAATCATCTTCCCACTCGGCAATGTCTGAAATCAGCTCTGTTAGCTCGGCCTCGCTTTTGTAATAGGGGTCGGCAAGGTACTTGCCGCCTTCCTCGTCGCCCCAGAGCATGGCGGCAAAGCCCGCATCGGCGAGCGTCATGCTTTTGATCACAAGGCGGTCGGTCACAATGTCCGGCGCGAACATACAAGCCTCGCTTTCTGTACAGGCATTCCAATGTATAATGGCTTATTATCGCGCAAAACCAACAAGATAGCAAGGGGATTCGACGTTTTTTGCAAGGAAGCTTTTGGCTGTATTGTCACAAGTGCACTTGACATTACATAAAATAAAACGTTACAATAAGTGTAACGATTGTGAGGCGAAAAAATGGATACCGTTGTTTTATCCGGCAAAAAAGAATTGGATATTTATATCAACCCACAGCGGCAAAAGCTTATGCGCTGCATGCGTCTTGCGCAAACGCCCCAAACGCCTAAGCAGTTGGCGGATCGAATGGGCATTTCCGCATCCGCCGTGCAGCATCATATAAAAAAGCGCGGCGAGCTTGGGCTTGTGGAAGTAAGCCATACGGAGCGCATTCACGGCATTACGGCAAGCTATTATAAGCTTCTTCCCAAAACGGTGAGCATCGGCGGGCCGATGGGCGATTTGCTTCACGATGAGTACGCTCAGCAAAGGCTTACGCTGATGCAAAATTCGGTTTCCGCCGTGTTTGAAGGCTTTGCCCAATACTGCAAACATGTCGACACAACAAGCCCCGGGTCAGCGCAAGGCGACGCGTTAAGCGGCATCGTTTACCTTAGGCCGCAGGAGGCAAAGGAACTAGAAGGCATCGTTCGCTCGTATCTCGACGCGCACGAAACGGCGGCAGAGCATGGCGAGCCATGGGAGTATGCGCTTATCGCCTATCCCGCAAAGGAAAAGACTGATGCGTAAAAAATACCGGCTGCTTATCTTTTTAAACAGCTTTGCAGCGGGCGTTATGGCGCCTGTTTTATCGCTGGCGCTTCTTGCGCGCGGCGCATCCATCAGCACGGTTTCCCTGCTGCTCGGAATTTACTCTTTTACGGTAATCCTTGCGGAATTTCCAAGCGGGGTATTTGCGGATATGTGCGGCAGAAAAAAGGCCTACGCGCTTTCCGCCGCGCTGCACATTTTGAGCTATTGCGCTTTGCTGTTCTCGGGTGCCCTTTTGTTTCTTGTCGCCGCCATGGTGTTAAACGGTTTGGCGCGCGCATTTTCCTCCGGCAGCATTGATGCGCTGGCGATGGATGAGGCCGTTTCAAACGGGAGCGAGGTCGTAAAGGTATCCGCTCAAATCTCCGTGATGGAGAGTGCTGGCTTAGCGGCAGGCGCGCTTGTGGGTGGCTTGTTGAGCGGCGTTGGTGCGAGGTATGAAGGCAACCTCGCTATTAACCTTGTTGTTTATACGTTGCTTTTCGCGATCACGCTTTTCTTTGTGCGCGAACAGCCGCACCCGCGTGAAAAAACAGCGTCCACAAAGCTTGGAGAATTGGGCGTGCAGGTACGGGAAAGCCTTTCCTTTGCCTCGCAAAAGGGCACGGTGCGCATGCTGCTCGTGCTTTCAGCATTGTCGGGCTTTGCGCTCATTTCCATAGAAACGTATTGGCAGCCGGCGCTTTTAGACCTGTCGCCGCCGGCTTTTGTTTTCGGTGCGGTAAGCTTTGCGGGGTTTGCCTGCGTGGTAGCGGGGAGCAAGCTTACTCAAGCCCTTTTTACGAAGCATCCGCAGAGCGGCGTAGCCATGGCGCTCGGCTTAAAGGCGTTGTTTGGCATATGCCTTGGGCTTCTTGTTCTTCAAAAGGGAACGCCGCTTTTTGTAGGCCTGTATTCACTCGCTTACTTGTTCCTTGGCAGCGGGAGCGTGGCTGAAAGCGCGCTTTTAAACCGGCAAGCGCCGCCGCAAAGGCGCGCGAGCATCCTATCGCTGTTTTCCTTCGTGCTGCAGCTTGGCGGGCTTCTTGCATCGCTGAGCGGTGCCGCAATGAGTGCGTACGCGGATTATAAGTACATGTGGTATCTCTCGGGGGGGTTGCTGCTTCTTGGCACAGGCGTATTCGCGCTGTTGGGCGTCAAGCGTCGTTTGTGGGTGCGACAGCAAACGCTTGAGGCTGCGACGGAGCTGGATCAAATGCAAAGCGAACCCGCAAACTTAGAAAGCGAATTTAGTGAGCAGGAAAAGGCGTAACTCCCTTTGGGGGAAAGCCGTTCCTCAATCAAAATGAAAACCCGTTGCGTTGCGCGGGTTTTTTGCTTTTTCAGCCTGTAGCGAAAGAAAGCCTTCTCTTTCACAATTCTTTCAAAATTTTAAACCGGTTTCTTCATTGCCATACTATAATGTACTGCTATAATCTTTTTGTTAAAAACCAAGGAGGTGACGGCGTATGAACGCCAACAAGTTTACGCAAAAGTCATTGGAGGCGGTGCAGGTCGCACAGAGCCTCGCCATAGAGCATTCGCACCAGCAGGTCGATCAGGAACACCTTTTGCTGGCGCTTTTGCGTCAGGAAAATTCGCTCATCGCAAGCCTATTTTCGCGCATGGGTGCGGACGAAAACGCGATGATATCCGCGCTTGAAGGCCGCCTTGGTGCCATGCCCGCGGTAACGGGAAGTGGGCGGGAGGCGGATAAAATTTATGTAACACAACAGCTTGACCGCGCGCTCAACGAGGCCGAAAAAGAGGCCACGCGCATGAAGGACGAGTATGTTTCCGTGGAGCATCTTGCGCTTGGGCTGATGGATGCGTCAAACAGCTTTGTAAGCGATTTGTTCCGACGCTATAACGTAAGGAAAAACGACTTTTTGAAGGTGCTCAATGAAGTGCGCGGCGGCACACGCGTTACGAGCGACACGCCGGAGGATACCTACGACGCGCTTAAAAAGTACGCACAGGACCTTGTGGAGCTTGCTAGAAGGCAAAAGCTCGACCCCGTGATTGGGCGCGACGAAGAGGTTCGAAACGTCATCCGCATCCTCTCGCGCAAAACCAAGAACAACCCTGTTTTAATTGGCGAGCCGGGCGTAGGCAAGACCGCCATCGCCGAAGGGCTCGCGCAGCGCATCGTGCGCGGCGACGTACCCGCTTCCTTAAAAGAGCGCAGCATTTTTTCGCTTGATATGGGTGCGCTCATCGCGGGGGCAAAGTTTCGCGGCGAGTTTGAGGAGCGCTTAAAAGCTGTTTTGAACGAGGTGAAGCGCAGCGAAGGCCGCATCATATTGTTCATCGATGAACTTCACAACATCGTCGGTGCGGGCAAAACCGAAGGCGCCATGGACGCAGGCAACCTTTTAAAGCCCATGCTCGCGCGCGGGGAACTTCACTGCATCGGCGCGACCACGCTCGACGAGTACCGCAAGTACATCGAAAAGGACGCCGCACTTTCGCGCCGCTTCCAGCCTGTGATGGTGGAGGAGCCGACCGTGGAGGATACCATCAGCATCCTTCGCGGCCTCAAGGATCGCTACGAGGTATACCATGGCGTGAAGATCAACGACAGCGCACTCATCGCCGCCGCAACTCTGTCGAACCGCTACATTTCCGATCGTTTCTTGCCCGATAAGGCCATTGACCTTGTGGACGAGGCTTGCGCCATGATCCGCACGGAGATGGACTCCATGCCCTTGGAACTCGACCAAATCTCTCGCCGCATCATGCAGCTTGAAATCGAGGAGGCTGCGCTTAAAAAGGAAAACGACAAGCTCTCACAGGAGCACCTTTCGGAGATTCGCCAGCAGCTTTCCAAGGAGCGCGATGTGTTTAACGGCCTCAAGGCGAAGTGGGAAAACGAGAAGGATTCCATCAAAAACGTGCAGCGGTTGCGCGGCGAAATTGAAAAGCTCAATGCCGATATGGAAAAGGCAGAGCGCGAATACAACCTTTCGCTTGCGGCAGAGCTGAAATACGGCAAACTCCCCAAGCTCAAAGCAGAGCTTGCGGAGGCTGAAAAGCTGTTTGAACAGGGCAAGACTTCGGGACTTCTGCGCGACCGCGTGGGCGAGGATGAAATTGCCCGCATCGTTTCGCGTTGGACGGGTATTCCAGTGATGAAACTCATCGAGGGCGAGCGCGAAAAGCTTTTGCACCTCGACGCCATTCTCCATGCGCGCGTGATCGGGCAGGATGAAGCGGTTGAAACCGTGTGCGACGCCATTTTGCGTACCCGCGCGGGGCTGAAAGACCCGAAAAAACCCATCGGCAGCTTTTTGTTCTTAGGCCCCACGGGCGTTGGCAAAACGGAGCTTGCCAAGGCGCTCAGCGAGGCGCTGTTTGACGATGAAAACAATATGGTCCGCATCGACATGAGCGAGTACATGGAGAAATTCTCGGTATCGCGGCTTATCGGCGCGCCTCCGGGCTACGTCGGCTACGATGAGGGCGGTCAGCTCACCGAGGCTGTAAGGCGACACCCCTACTGCGTGGTGCTGTTTGACGAAATTGAAAAGGCACATCCGGATGTGTTCAACGTGCTTTTGCAGGTGCTTGACGACGGGCGGATCACCGATTCGCAAGGCCGCACGGTGGACTTTAAGAACACCGTCATCGTTATGACCTCCAACCTCGGCTCCAGCTATATTCTCGAAGGCATTGAAAACGGGGAGATCACGGCTTCGGCGCGCGCCGAGGTGGAAGCGCTTGTGAAGCGTAGCTTCCGTCCGGAGTTTTTGAACCGCATCGACGATATCGTGTTCTATAAACCTCTGAGCCGCAGTGAGATTTACTGCATCATGGACTTGCAGCTTAAGGAAATCAAAAAGCGCCTTGTTGAGCGTAGGCTTGATGTGGCGCTCACCGATGCCGCGAAGGATTATATCGCCCTAGCGGGCTACGACCCGCAGTACGGCGCTAGGCCGCTAAAAAGACTTCTTTCGAGCAAGCTTGAAACCTTGCTTGCGCGAAAGATCATTGAGGCCGACCCTGAGCCGGATACGGTGTTCATCGTGGACTACGACGGGGAAAGGCTTACGGTAAGGTAAAAAAGATGGAAAGCAACGCCCGGCGAGCATCCGCCGGGCGTTGCTTATTGTTACCGTCAAACAAAATCGCTTCTTTTTAAAGCTGCTCGGTGTACTTTTTTAGCGGAATGATGTCCATTGGAAAGAACATCTGCGGGCTTGCTTCGAGCATTTCCTTCACTGTTTCTACGCGCTCCCAATGCACGTCTGAGGTTTCGTCCGTCGAGGGAAGCGGCTCCCCTTCGGCACTGCAAATGAAGATGTGCATGATCAGCGAGTAAATGCCGCTCAAATTTTGAACGGTGCAAAACGGTTGAAAGCTTATCGCTCTTGTACCGTTCACGTGAATTTCGCGCTGCTCGTTTTCCCCGCGAATGCTTGTTAGGCGAAGGCCGGTTTCCTCCCAAACCTCCCTGCGAAGCGCGTCGAAGATGTTTTCGTATTCACGGATTTTTCCGCCTACGATTTCGATTAGACCATGCGTTTCATCACCGGTCTGTTTTTGCCTGCGCTGCAGCAAAATATACGTTGTCCCACCCATAGTTCTTTCGATAATAGCGCTCACGGCGGGCGTAGCAAAAACTTCCTTCACAGCAAACATTTCTCCAAGCAAAATTTAACCGTGCAGGTTCTTATACCTTTACCTCGCCGCGCTCCTTCAAATCCTCAAGGATCTTCGCATACATTTTTTCGTCGATCTTAAACTTCCAAAGATACACGATGTAGCCGAGCACAATGGTTGCAAGCGGCAGCGCGAGCATGGCGAGCTTTAACGTTGTAATGCCTTCGGGTGGAACGTCGGCGGGCGTGGCAGCGCTGTTAATACCGGAGATGATTACCGTCGCGCTCACCACCGCGTTGGCGATAGCCGCACCGATTTTGTTGATGAAGGGTTGAAGCGCAAAGGTCACGCTTTCGCTGCGCCGCCCAAGCTTCCACTGGCCGTACTCAATGCTGTCGGCGAGGAACATGAGCATCAAAAGCTGAATGAACGCCTGACCGATGAAAAGGAGCATGCCCGCGATACCGATGTATAGCATGGTATCCGTTGGCGCGAAGAAAAACACGACGTAGCCGAGCAAAACGAGAATTGTCCCGATGGTGTAAAGCGTTTTGCGGTTCCATTTTTTGCTAAACAGCGGGAAAACGGCTAGTGCCAAGATCTGCGCTACGCCAAGCACCACGCCGAACACGGAATACATGTTTTCATCGCCATACACATACTTGAAATAGTAAGTGCCAAAGCTTGTGGTGGTACAGTAGCCGATCATGAACAGCGACATGGAAATGGCGACGAACATAAGCTGATCGTTTTTGAAAATGGCTTTCCCAAGGTCTTTCAGGGATGCGTTTTGCTGTGGCTCTGCGGCGAGGTGCGGCTCTTTTACACCAAACACCGTAATGGCCTGCCCGCCCACCATGATGATCGCACAGGCGGCGGCAAACACGAACCAGCCCTTTTGATCAGAGCCGAACACATCGCCGAGCCAGCCGGTAAGCGGCATGATGGCGCCTACGATCACAAAAAGGCCGATGTTGGCACAGATGCGCGCGATGGCGCCGATTTTCTCACGCTCCTTCTGGTCAAGCGAGAGAGAAGGGAGCATGGACCAATAGCCGATATCATTTGCCGTAAATGCAATGTCCCACAGCAAATACAAAAAGGCGAAAAACACCACATAGGAGATGCCTGTCAGTGAAAAATCAGCAAACATCATTACAGTGATAATGGCGGTGAACACCGCGCCCCAAGCGATATAGGGCTTAAACTTGCCGTGCTTGCCGCGCGTATTGTCCACAAGCGCGCCCATGATGGGGTCGTTTACGGCATCGAAGATACGAGCGGCAAGAAGTACCGCCGTAATCCACCACATGGTAGTGTCGTCGAGGTTTACGACCTCCGTCATGTAGAAAAGAAGGTACATGCTCACCAGTGTGTAAAGCATGTCGCGCCCAATGGTACCAAGACCAAAGGTATAGCGGTTTTTGCGGTATGGATCATTTGTCATACGTTTGCCGCCCTTCTGTGAAATGAAATGAATGTTTGAAAAGAAAACGTCTGTGCCCAGTATAGCACAAACGTCAAAAAATACAAAGTTGGACAGTGATTGCTCGTGCGGAACGATGCTTCCGGAAATTAAAATTAAAGAAGCAAGTGTTTTTCGAACGAAAAATGGCCCCGCAGTTGCGGGGCCATTTTTTTGCAAATGTACTTAATCTGTACCTTTTACGTACGAACCTTCTTTACGATGACCGCTGCGGTCGCGAGGATGGCGAGGCCAATCATCACAAAGCCAACGGTGGAAGTTTCGTCGCCGGTATTGGGAACCGTGGTATTGTCGGAGTTGGGAATCGTGGGAGTGGTGGAGTAGGCGTTGTAGGTGCCCACGGCGGTGTCGACGGTGGCATAGCCGTAGTTCGCCAGTATGTTGGCAGGGGTAAAGTAAATACCGCTTGCGCCTGCGCCAAAGCCGAGCACGCCGGTGAGGGCGTTATAAGCGGTAAGGACCGTGGAATAAGCGGGATCCGTAGAAGCCAGCGTAAGAATGCTGCCACCAGAAATATACTGGAAGGAGGGGCCGGCGTTCACGGTGTAATTGCCGTAACTGGGGACCGTCATCGTCATACCGGTCACTACGCTGCTGCTGTTGAGGGTCAGCGTAAGGCTGCCGTACGGGGTCGCAGAAATGCCGTTGGCGGTGATGGTGTAGGTGACGTTGTTGACGGTCTTAGAAATGCTGCCGCTCCAGGTCGAGGCAACTCCGCCATAGGTAGAGGTGACAGTGGCTGCACCGGTGCTCGCTACAACTGCGGAAAAGATCGCGGAATAGGTGGTGCCGCCAGTCTTGCCACCGAGATTAATGGTGATCGTGCTGCCGCTGGCCGAAGCAATGTTGTCGGGATCGCTCGCTTCCTGCACGTAGGTGAGGTTTTTGAGGGCTACAGTCGCCTGAACGGAAGGAACAGAAGAACCGTAGTAATTGGAGAGCTCAGCGGGAGTGGGAACGCGGAAGTCCACCTGGAAGTAGACGGGGCTGCCCGCTACCACGCCGGTGCCGGAATAGGCGGTGTAGTAGGTTCTACCGGTGGCGTCGGTATTGGACTGAAGCAACGTAACGGCCGTGTCAAACGGGAACGTAGCGCTTGGGTTGGTGCTACCCCAGCCAGCAGCGGCAGCAGGCGCTGCAACCGCAAGCACCAGAGCAAAGGTAAGTACGAGAGCAAACAGTTTTTTCATTTTGTAGACCCCTTTCATAGAAATCCATTGTAGATATTGGGAAGAAAGCCTTACGGCATGGCGGTGGTTTTTTGCCGTTTGCTACGGGCCTCCATCCGTTTTTTGCCGATTTTTCCGAATATATCCGGATACGCTTCCTAGTAGGGCAACTATACCATTCCGCAGACACACCCGTCAAGCAAACCAATTATGAACATATGGTTATGTTTGCCAAGTCGCAAGCTTTGGTGCGTACCCTTTTTGTAAAACGTGCCGAAACAGGAAAAGGTTCCACGTTTCAGGTAATATTTTACCCAATTGCTATTTTATTATATCACTTTTTTGAGAAAAGAAAAGGCAAAGGAGCCGCCTTATCAAACTGTAAAAAGCCTTCGAGCGTTTCCAGCGCAAAAGTGCAGGGAGTACCCGCGATTCCAGAAAAATGAAGGGTTATCAAGGGGGCGTTTCGCAGTTGCAATGGCCGTATTGCTTCTTTATCGCAATACTTTTTTTACGACGTCCACACGCACTTCCTACATGTTAAAAAGCGGCACAAGCTGTTTTTTGATAAAAAGAGAGGGCGGTAAACCGCCCTCTCTTTGATGGTTTGTTTGTGTGAAAAAAGCTTACCTACCGAACTGGCAGTCGTTGTTGCCGCTGTCGGTGATCCACATTTCGAGCATGTTGATCGGATCATTGAAGTCCGCGATCCAGCCCGCACGGGAAATGTCGAAGTTACCGGCTTTGCGCTCGGCAAGAAGCGTATCCCAGTCAAGGGTGCGGATGGTCATGTTGATGCCCACAGCCGCAAGGTCCTGCTGAATGCACTCGGCGATCGCAACGTGGCCGGTGTTCTCGTTGATCAGGT
>JAEZGQ010000092.1 GCA_023416895.1 Bacillota bacterium
GAGAAACAGCGGGAGATGCGAAATCAGAGGGTAGAGCTTTTTGGTATTTGCAAGCCCCCAAAGGGCATAGCATATCAACTGCACCGTCAAAACGCCAACACAAAACACCGCTAACTTGCGCCATTCCCTTTTTGAGGAGCATCCGCCGGCGAAGTTGACGGTGAGAAAAACCCCGTACAGCAAAACAAGCGTGTAGTTGATTACGCCTAAAATGACTTCCATATATCCATCCCCTTTTCCGTAAATAGCTGATCCACATACGCTTTGCGCACCTGTGCGTAAAGCCGGCGAGATATGGGGATGGTGCTGCCCGTGTAGGTAAGGATGCTCGCTGTACGAAGCTCCTGAATTTGGAAAAGGTTCACGATGAACGAGCGGTGCACCCGGATAAATTCGCGCCGGGACAAAAGCGTTTCCTCGTAATCAGAAAGGGGCGCGTTCAACTCCTTTACGCTGCCATCCGTCAAGTAAAAGCACAGCGTTCTGTTCATGACCTCCACATAGGCAAGCCTGGAAAACAAGAGATTGGCATAGCCGCTTTGAAGCTTAACACGTATGCCTTCCTCCGTGCTTTGGGCAGCGCGGAGCAGCTTGTTCAAAATAGGAAAGAGGTTTTCCGCCGCGGCGGGCTTTAAAACATAGGCGAACGCCTCCACCGAGTAGCTCTCCACCGCAAATTCGGGCGAAGATGTCAAAAAGGCGATCTTTATGGTTTCATCGAACGCTCTTACCTCGCGCGCAATCTGCATGCCGTTAAAAAGCGGCATCATCACATCCAAAAGCAGAAAATCAAAGCTGCCTTTGCGAGCATCCTCCAAAAGCAAAACGCCATCCGAATAGGCCTTGTAGGTAATTGCGGCCCTCGTTTCCCGTTTATAATCGTCAAGCAAGTTCGAAAGCCTATCCAGTTCCTGTAGGTTGTCGTCGCAAATCGCGATGCGCATGCTAACACATCCCCGCCATCTAAATATTTCCATGCTAATTTTACCATAGCCGCCTCCGTCGGTTCCATCCAAACCTTACCGTTTGCAACAAAAAACACCACCTTTCATGCAAAAGACGGTTTTAGCGGCAAAAAACTGCTATGCTTGGATTGTGGCGAATTTGAACCAAAGCGCTGCAAAAATACTTTGGGAGGATAGTTTCAATGGAAAAAAGCAATGGGTTTCTTAAGGTGGCAGGTATCCTCATGATCATCGGCGGTGTGTTTGCGATCATACTCGGTATACTCGCAATCATCGGAACCGGTGCAATCGCTGCTGCGCTCGGTGCAGAAGCCGCCGTTGGCGTGCTGATGGTAGCCTCGATTTTGGGCTTTGTCAGCGGCATTGTCAGCTTGATTGCCGGTATCGTGGGCACGAAAAATGCCAACAAGCCCGAAAAGGCCATGACGTGCATCGTTTTCGGTGGTTTGACCGTGCTGCTGTCGCTTTTGGGCAGCGTTTTGAACGTTGCTGCCGGCGGTCAATTCAACGTGGTTGGTTTGATTACGGGCTTGGTCGTACCGGTACTTTATTTGGTAGGCGCTTTTCAAAACAAAAAGCGCGCCACTGCTGCGGAAGCAGCGTAAGCGTTAAACGAAAGAAACGGATACGGTGGGCAGGCAGGGTTGTCTGCCCACCACAAAATGAAGGAGATCTCGTACATCTTATGAAAAAATTCTTAGCCCTTCTGCTCGCTACTGCCCTCGCCCTTACGCTCTTTGCCGGTTGCGGCGGAGACCTGGAAGAAACGCCCCCCGTTACAGCTCCAGTCGGGGAAACGCCCATTGAGACGGCCCCCGCCGATGCGGGAACCATTAAACTGAGCAACCCCGGCGGGGATACGTGGACGATCCTCGTGTATTTGTGCGGCACCGATCTGGAAACCAACGGCGGCTATGCTTCGATCAATGTGCAGGAAATGGCCCTCGCCGCCCAGTCGGACAAGGTAAACGTTGTTTTTGAAACGGGCGGCACGCAGCAATGGGCCATAGAAGGCATCGACCCCACGCAAACACAGCGCTGGAAGGTGGTACCTGAAAGCATTGAACTGGTGGACAGCCAGCCCCTGTCAAACATGGGCGATGCGGAAACGTTGGGCAACTTCCTCAAATGGGGCGTTGAAACCTACCCGGCAGACAAGTATATGTGCCTCATGTGGGATCATGGCGGCGGCAGTGTAGCAGGCATCGCGGTTGATGAACTGCATGGCGGCGATATGCTCAACCTCAAGGAGCTATCTCTGGGTTTGTCCATGGCCGGCGTGCAGTTTGAGCTTGTGGGCTTTGACGCCTGCCTCATGTCTACCATGGAAACAGCGGCGGCCTTAACCCCCTATGCGCGTTACATGGTAGCTTCCCAAGAGCTTGAACCCGGTACCGGCTGGGATTACACCGCTTGGCTCAATGCCCTTGTGGCGGACCCGACCGCGGACGGTCTTGCCGTAGGCACGACCATTTGCGACAGCTTCTATGCAAAGTGCGCTACGGGCGGCACTGAAGGCCTTGCGACCTTGGCCGTTACCGACCTTTCCAAAATTCCGGCACTTACCTCGGCCTTTAACGCGATGGCTGCCGAAATGAAGGGCTTCACTTCCTCTACGGAAAAGCTGCAGCCTTTGACGCAGGCCATCGTAAGGGCGGAAAATTACGGCGGCAACAACGACAGCGAAGGCTACACCAACATGGTTGACCTTGGCGACTTGACCCTTTGCGCCGAAGGCGTGTTCAGCGATACCGGCGATGCACTGCTCGAAGCCCTTTTTGCGGCGGTACCCTACCATGTGGCGGGCGAAGGGCGGCAAAGGAGCAACGGACTGTCCATCTACGTACCCTTGGCTGTAGCAGAGGGTGAGCTTGATAGCTACGCCATGCTCGCGGCGACCAGCGGCGAATACTTGCGCTTTTTGGAAGGGCTTTATGGATGGACGATACCCGAAGGCGTGGTCATCAGCCAGCCTGTGTTCCCGGAGGGGAATGAGGCCCCTTCTATGGAGCAGATGTCCGTGGACGATGTGGAAGCCGCGCAAGCCTTGAATGCTGAGGAGTTCGCGCTCGCATTCACTACCTCGCTCACCGAGGATGGCTCAATCCTTCTTGATATGACCGAAGGTGCGGACATCATAAGCACCGTGGCCTTCAACCTGTATTATCAGGACGATGACAGCAACTCCCTGTGGTATTTGGGCAGCGATTTTGACATCAACCAGAACGACGAGGGAACGCAATACTGGGACAACTACAGAAATGTTTGGACGATCATCAACGACAATCTGTGCATGATGGTGGCACTTGGCTTTACCGATGCCTATATCCTCTACACCGTACCCGTGCAGGTGAACGGCAGCCCCACCAATTTGCGCATGCTCTACCATCGCGATACCGCCGAGTACGAGGTCATCGGTACTTGGGATGGCATCGACAGCGAAAGCGGCATGAGCAGCCGCGACGTGAAGAAGCTGCAGGATGGCGATTTGGTAGAATTTGTGTTTGAGGCGTATGACTTAACCACCGGCGAGGACGCGTCCTTTGTGGGCGGCGGCTTTACCGTAAACGGCGCTGTCGTTGCGGAGGAAGCGATCCTGTTTGATGGTGTCTACTACTACCAATACGAAATTACCGACATCTTCGGAAATGTTTACCAGAGCGATTTTGCCGTGCTCCAATCTACAAACGGGGAAATCGTTGTGGAAATGTCAAACCAGTAAGACGGCTATGGTCCCCCGGCCGCGCTTCAAAGCCGGGGGACCCCAATCATTATTGAGGAGGGAGAAATGATATGACGACCTTTGTAATTGTTTTGGCTGCGGTTGTTGTTGTGTTTTTGATGTGGTTTGTTTCTACTCAGCGCACGCTTGCCATGCTTGACGAAAACATCAACAACGCCATGAGCCAAATCGGCGTACAGCTTTCAAGCCGCTGGGATGCGCTTTCCGCATTGCTTGACCTCACCAAGGGCTACGCAGAGCATGAGTACAAGACCCTGTCAGAAACCATCAGAGCCAGGAGACCCGTAAACGCGAACAGCTCACCCGCAGAGGCTGCGGCGCAGGAAAATTTGCTGATTGGGGCGATGGGCCGCATTATGGCAGTCGCCGAGCAGTACCCCACGCTTAAGGCAGATCAGAACTACACAAGAACGATGGATAGCGTCAACCAATACGAGGGCATGGTGCGCCAAAGCCGCTTGATCTACAACGACAGCGTAACCAAACTCAACCGCCGCATCCGCATGTTCCCTACGAGCCTCATCGCAGGCATGATGGGCTTTTCCAAGCGCGATTATCTGGAGGCGAACGAAGCCAAGGCCGACATGCCCTCCATGAAGTGACGCTATGAGAAAGATACGGTTTTTGGCGCTCTTGATGGTAGCGGCCCTCTTCCTAGCATTCCCCTCTTTTACTGCTGCGGCAAATCAGGTAGACGAGATCACGGTGGACGTTAGGCTGGATGCAGACGGCTCGGCCTATGTGCAGCAAGTATGGAACGGTGTCTTTGACGAAGGTACCGAGTGCTACTTTCCCGTAACGAACCTTGGTGATATGACGCTTTCCGATTTGCGCGTAACAGACGCAAGCGGCACGTATGCGGTGCTTGACATGTGGGATACGGGGGCTTCCTTTGAAGAGAAGTCCCGCAAGTGCGGCTTAAATCCCGTAGATGGCGGATACGAGGTTTGTTGGGGCATTTCGGAGTACGGCGAAAACCGTTATGCCGTGGAATACCGCATAGAGGGCCTTGCGGCATCTTATGACGATTACGACGGCTTTCTCTTTCAATTTGTGCCAAGCGGCATGAACACCGGCCCCACGGAGGTTTCCGTGCGCATTTGGCTTAAAAACGGCTTGCTTACGGAGGAAAATGCCGCCGTTTGGGCGTTTGACTTTATCGGCCAGGTGCACTTTACGGAGGGCGAGGTGCTTGCTTATACGGAAGAACCGCTCACCGAGAACAACAGCATGATCCTCATGCTCCAACTGAACAAGGGTGTTCTTTCCCCCTCAAAAACAGCGGGCGGCACCTTTGAAGCTGTAAAGGAGCGCGCCTTTGAGGGCAGTGACTATGAAAGCGACGATGAGGGGAGTGCACTCATTCTGGTTCCAATCATAGCCGCTGGCTTTGCGGTGCTTGTTTGGCTGGGAAGCAAGGAAGCACGCAGCGTAAAGAAGCTTGCACAAACAGCGGACTACTGGCGGGAAGCACCCATCGGCGGCAACATAGAAGCGTCCTTTGTTTTGGCAAACCGCTTCTATCAAGCAAACGACGATGGGAACCTGATCGCTGCCACGCTGACACGGCTCTTGGCGGAGGGCTGCCTTACGCCGCTGAGTGATGTGGAAGCGGGGTTTTTGGGTACTCAAAAGAAAAGCGTTTCCCTGCGGCTTGCAAAGCCGCCCATCGCAGGGGGTCCTGCAATGCGCGCGCTTTATGCCCTTTTGATACATGCAGCGGGAAGCGATGGTATTTTGCAGGAAAAGGAGTTGGAACGCTACTGCAAAACCAACTATGCAGCCCTTCTCAATGTGATCGAGGAGGCCAAGCGGGACGGCGATGCAACGCTCATCGGCATAGACTGCTACAAATCCGCGCAAACAAGAACCCTCAAAGGGCTTACCGAGCGAGGCATGGCACTTCTCATGCAGCTCATCGGGTATAAAAAGTATCTTTTGGACTTTTCCCTCATCGCCGAGCGCGGGGTGAACGAGGCGCTCATTTGGAAAGATTGCCTTACCTATGCTGCGCTTTTCGGCATTGCCGACAAGGTGATGGAGGAGCTTCGCAAGCTCTATCCGGCGAATACAAGCGATTATGCAAGAAGTATGGAAACCACTTACTATCTCGCCTACCGCTATCACCACGTTACCTATCGAGCGGCAAAAGCTGCGCAGGCGGCGCGGTCATCGGGCAGCGGAGGGCGCAGCTCCTTGGGCGGCGGCGGCGGCTTTTCCGGTGGCGGCAGCGGCGGCGGAACACGATAAAAATAAAATAGGAGGATCAAACGATGGGACTTTTTTCGAACAAGGACAAACCCTGCCCCGTTTGCGGAAAAGCTACGCCTAGGTTGTTGGCGACGAAAATTCAGGGCGAACCGATCTGCGGGGATTGCGCAGGGCAAATTTTAGCGGACTTTGACGTGCAGAATAACTGGGCGGTGAACGATCTACTGGAACACCTGAAATACCGTGCGGAAAATAAGGCGCGGGTCGAAAGCTTTCAGGCCACCCGTACCATTGATTGCGGCAAAAGTATGCTCATAGACGATGCGGGCCGCTGCTTTTTCCTAAAAAAATGGACGGATAACAATCCACCGATTGTTTCTTTCGATTCCATCACGGGCTTTGAGGTTTCCATGGGCTGGAATGTGGTGGAGCATTGGAGCAAGGGCATGCCCCGCACCCCCTATCAAGTGCCTCAGCTCGGCGTGTTGGGCACCTTGGGCGCGCTTGCAAGCGCCTTTGACCGCGATGAAGACAAGCAACAGCGCAGCAAGTCCGAAAACTTGAAGATCACGCTGCATCTGAACGATCCTTACTTGAAGAAGTACGAACTTATGGATGAAACGGTATACGGCAATGACGAGTTTGATTTTTCGCGAAAGCTTTCCGTTGAACTTGCCCGCGTAAACGCCGTAGGCGATGTGGTAGCCGCCATGACGGGCAGCGTGTCCTCTTCACAAGCGCCCGCCGCGCCGTTTGCTGAGCACGCCGCTGACGAGATCTTGAAGTTCAAAAGCCTGCTGGACGCGGGCGTTATCACCCAAGCGGAGTTTGACGCCAAGAAAAAGCAACTGCTTGGTATTTAGCCTTATCCGGTTTGGGATACCGAGGTGGCGGGGTTATTCAAAGCCAAAACCGGCAGCGGGCAGGAAGTTTTGTAAAGACTGCGCAAGCATAAATTCCATATCGATTGCTGTACCGGCCGTTTGGAGTTTCACGGCTATAAAAACACCATAAGCGGCACAGGCCGGCTTGTGAAGTGCATCGTTTGCAAGGAAACGTTTGTGATAGGCCGCCCATATAAAAACCGCCCTCCGTGCAATTTCGCGCGGGGGCGGCTTTTTGTTAGAACTTACCCCTCTTTTTACCATTTACAACAAAAACCACTACCGTTCGCGCACAAAGCGGTTTTAAGCAGCCTTAAACTGCTATTATGTAACATAACGGATTCTGCTCACAGGTGTAACAACGCCGCAAAAACAGTGCACAAACCCAGATTTTGATACCGGAACGGAGAGAAATATGAAAAAACGGTTTTTGAGCGCGCTTCTTGCCTTGTGCATGGTATTTACTTTCCTGCCGGTTTCGGCAATGGCGGAACCTTCTCCCGAAGCCCGTTGGGGCAGCGTGAGCGAAGGCTATGCGACGCCTACCGATTGGACAAGCGGCAACCTTGCCGATGCCGTGAGTGTCGCAAACAGCGCTTCTACAGGCACGACGTATATGCAACTCCTGTCCGACGTAACCACGACAGGGCTGAACTTTACCATAAGTAGCTCCGCTACACTCGACCTAAACGGCTATACGCTCGGCAGCGGTGGTGAAAGCGCCATATCCCACAGTGGCAGCGGTACGCTGACGATCACCGACGGCACGGTTGAAAAAAACGGCAAGGTCGTAAGCTCAGCGTTAAACAGCAACACGGTCTACCTAAACGGCGGCAGCCTTATTGTTGAAGGCGGCACAATAGAAAACGCGGGAACCACCTATGGCTGTGCCATCAATAATTTGAAGGGCAGCGTGGAAATCACCGGCGGCACGGTATATTGTGCCGGCGTTTTAGGCATTACGATCTTAAACCAGTACGGTAATTTGAGCATTTCAGGCGGTGTAGTAAGGGCAAATGACGGAAAGGCAATTGCTATCTTCGGAATCGGGAATGTTACCATCGGCGGCACGGCTCTCATAACCAGCGCGGGTAAAGACACTTCAACGATCTATCTGTATCCGATCAGTCTGTTTCCGGCGAATGAAGACAACACTACCGTTTTAAAGATCACAGGCGGGACGATCGAGAATACCGCGCAAACGAACCTGCAAACAGCCGCCACCTACGCCATCGGCAACTACAGCACCTACACCGTGGAAATTTCCGGCGGTATGATAAACGCCACGGGCGAAAGAGGTGTCGGCATCCTCGCGAGCGAAGGCACTATCGTGGTCTTAAGCGGCAGGTCCGTTGTCAAAGGGCGCTATATGGCGATGGCTACACAACCGACGCTAAGCTTAGACGCGCAGCTCAGAGCAGGCAAAAATTACGAGAGCGACGCGCTTGAGGATGACTATTTCGATCTGCTGTACACGCATGATGTGCCAACCTCCATTTTCGGCCAATACAAATATCTTAGGTTTGCGCCCAGCACCGCCGTTGCAAGTATCAATAATAAATTTTTCACCAAGTTGCAAGACGCGTTCGATGCTGCCACGAATGGTTCCACCATCCAACTGCTCAACGACATCAACCTCCTGCAACCTGCACTTACTGTTTACGCCAACGAGGTGCCCAGAGACTATACCCTTGATCTAAACGGCAAAACGCTGAGCAGTAGCGATAGAGCCGTCATAGAGAGCGACAGCCCGCTGACCATCATCGATACCAGCTACGGCAAAACCGGCGTCATTCAAGCTGTCGGGTACTGTAATGAGGCGATCCTAAACAGCAGCAGGCTGGTCATCACAGACGGTACGGTAATTTCAGGAGAAAACTCCGATTATACGATCAGGAATCTGTTCTCCGGCACCGTAAGCATTGCCGGCGGTACAGTAATTTCAAGCGGAGACCAAGCACACGCAATCTACAACACGAGCTCCGGTACCGTGAACGTTTCAGGAGGCATGGTGAGCGCAAGCGGGGCCGATGCGGCCGCCATCTATGACGCAGGCTCCGGTACCGTGAATGTTTCAGGCGGCATGGTGAGCGCAAGCGGGGCCGATGCGGCCGCCATCTATGACGCAGGCTCCTGTACCGTGAACGTTTCCGATGGAATTATAAGCTCGGCCAATTCTTATGCGATTTACACTAATAGCAAGAATGTTACAATCTCGTTCGGCTGGCCAATTTTAAAGGGCGGCTTGATGGCCATGAACAAGGCCCCCATCTTCAACCCTGCTAAGCTGGCGGCCACGGCAAGCACAAATTATAGCGGAGACCCGCCTGTCGCTTATGAGGCGAGGAATATTGAAACCTATAAATACATCGCTGTGGCGGACGGGCCCCAAGCCCAATGGCGCATGGTAAGCGCAGAGGGCGCTACGCCTACTGATTGGGTAAGAGGCAACCTTGCCAATGCCGTGAGCGTCGCAAACAGCGCTTCCACAGGAACGACGTATATTCAACTCCGGTCCGATGTAAGCACTACAGGGCTGGACTTTACCATAAGCAGCCCCGCTACGCTCGACCTAAACGGCCATATACTCAATGGCGGCAGTACGAGCGCCATCACGCACATCGGCAGCAGTACGTTGACCATTACCGACAGCAAGCCCGAAAAGAACGGTAAGGTCATGACCACGGCGCCGCACATCAATACGATCTGGCTAAGCGTCGGCAGCCTTGTTGTTGAAGGCGGCACGATAGAAAACGCGGGAAACGAACTTGGCTGCGCCATCTATAATGATTGGGGCAGCGTGGAAATCACCGGTGGCACGGTATATTGTGCCGGCGTTGGCGGCAGCACGATCCTCACCTGCGGTACTTTGAACATTTCAGGCGGTGTAGTAAGGGCAAATGACGGACCGGCAATTTGGATGAGGGAAATCAGCAATGTTACCATCAGTGGCACGGCTCTCATAACCAGCGCAGCTAAAAGCAATTTTATTGGAACGATCTGTCTGCCTTCGGACAATCAAGGCAACGCTACCGTTTTAAAGATCACAGGCGGGACGATCGAGAATACCGCACAAACGAAACTGGAAACGGGATATGAAACCCCCGTCGCCATCAACAACAGCGGCACCTACACCGTGGAAATTTCCGGCGGTATGATAAACGCCACGGGTGATTGGGGCATTGGCATCCTCGGGAGCAATATCGTGTTCTTAAGCGGCAGGTCCGTTGTCAAAGGGCGCTATATGTCGATGGCTACACAACCGACGCTAAGCTTAGACGTGCAGCTCATGGTAAAAAAAAATTACGATAGCGACGCGTTATCGGATACAGAGTTGCACCTGCTGTTCCCATTTGACGTGCTAAACTACGACTTACACCAATACAAATATCTTAGGTTTGGGCCGACCACCGCTGTTGCAAGGATCGGTAATAAATTTTACCGTAATCTGCGAGAAGCGTTCGACTATGGCGCGAGCGGGGGCACCATTCAACTGCTGGCAGACATACGCCTCGGAGAGACTGTGTTTAATGAGAAGGGGGGAACATTCACCCTTGATCTAAACGGAAAAAAGCTGAGTTGCGTTAATAGCCGCGGCCCTCTCTATAATATGATGGGTGAACTGACCATTACCGATAACAGCGAGGGCGGGCAAGGCTGTGTTGAGGGGACAATTACAAATGTAAACAAGCTGATTATTGCGGGCGGTACGATAAGCGCAACAGGAAAAAACGCAATCGCAATCCACTCCCCGCCGCGCGGAAACGCACCAATCATTGTGGGCGGTACGGTGAGCGCAAGCGGAGATAACGCAGTCGCAATCAAGAACGAAAGCGGGTACGCCGTGCGTATTTCGGGCGATGCGGTAATATCTTCCACAGCGTACGCGATTGTCACGAGCAGCGCAGGCGTTATCATCGAGGGAGGCTCGCCCGTTATACAGGGCGGGAAAGGGGCGATAAACCGAGCCCCAAGCTTCAACCCTGCAGAGCTGATGGCCACGGCAAGCTATAATTATAGCGGAGACCCGCCTATGGCTTATGAAGAGAGGTATATTGCAAACTATAAATACATCGATTTTGTGCCGCTCCCTGTGCCGGTGGAGAACGACACCAGCAGCGGCATAGACTTTGGCGGCGGCAATACCCCGCCCGCCGATACCACCGTATACAACAACCCAAGCAATGCAAGCTCCACCATTTGGCTTAGCGGCAGCGGGCTTAACACCGATGATCTGCTCGTTACCCAAACGCTCACGAGCGGCAGCAGCTACAACGCGCTGCTTAAGCTCGCTAATCGTGAAGATGTTTTCCGCGTGTATGAGATTTCCCTAAAAAGCGGCAAA